>JASDVE010000265.1:3103-3508 GCA_041891195.1 Myxococcota bacterium
GTGTTACCGGATCGTTCGCCGTCTACTACGACCTGACTAGGGAAATACAGCGAACTCAGATTTCGAGTTTCGGGATCGCCGTTGCCATCGTGTTCGCGATCTTGGCCGCGTACCTGTTCACGCTGGGCGGGGGCGTTCGCAGGGCTATAGCTTGGGCTGCCGTAGGTATGTTCCCAACCGTCCTGCCAGTGATCGCCACGTTCGGCGTCATGGGATACGCGGGAATCAACCTCGATATGGGCACTGCGATGGTCGCCGCCATTCTGATCGGCATCGCAGTGGACGATACGGTGCACCTTCTGGGCGAGTTCTATCGCCGACGCTTGGCTGGGACGCCTCCGGTTCCAGCCATTGAGGGTGCGGTGTTGCATGTTGGCCAAGCGCTTCTTACGACATCGATCGCTC
>JASDVE010000266.1:0-3497 GCA_041891195.1 Myxococcota bacterium
TGGTATTCGCTGTCCCGACGTGGTCTGCGGTGGGGCCGCACAGCTAAATTTGCACCGCGTCGTCCGACTCGGTGATCCCGCCGATGCCACAAATCGGAATCTTCACGGCCTGAGATGCCTGCCAGACCATTCTCAAAGCAATCGGCAAAATCGCGGGGCCGGAGAAACCTCCGAGAATATTTTTTAACACCGGGCGTCGGGTTCGAACATCAACGTCCATCGCTTGAACGGCATTAATCAGACTGATCCCGTCAGCCCCCTCGGCTTCACATACCTTCGCCATTTCCGCGATGCTGGTCACGTTTGGAGACAGCTTGACGAGAACCGGGGCGTCGGTTGCCGCGCGTACGCAGCGGACTAATTCGGCAAGAACGACGGGGTTTTGCCCGAATTCGATCCCCCCACTCTTCACGTGGGGACATGACGCATTGACCTCGAGGCCGGCAATTTTGGGTACGCCGGTGAGTCGCTTGGCCACCTCGCCATAGTCGGGGATTTCTGTTCCGAACAGGCTCGCGATCACCGGGACGCCTTCCGGAATCTCGGGCAATTTCGTTTCGATGAATGCATCGACGCCGACGTTTTCGAGACTGATTGCGTTGAGCATCCCCGCGCGAACCTCACCGATGCGCGGGGGCGGGTTTCCGAAGCGCGGTTGCAACGTCAGGCTTTTAGCAACGAAGCCTCCGATTCGCCGCAAGTCCATAAAGGCTTTAAATTCAGTACCATAGCCGAACGTCCCCGACGCGGTGAGTACGGGATTCCGCAGCTCGATTCCGGCGAGGTGGGTCGTGGTATCGACGCTGTCCGAAGAAGTCGACTTCATGGGATGCCCGCCCATTCGAGATCGCGCGAGTCGTAGACCGGCCCTTGATTACAGACCAGTGTATAGCCGCCTTCGGCCATCGGGACGGCGCATCCAAGGCACACGCCGAAGCCGCAAGCCATGCGGTTTTCGAGTGCGACGTCGCAGCGCGTGCCACTTGCGTTCGCGAGTTCGCTACAAGCGCGCATCATTGGCGTCGGCCCGCAAGCATAGACTCGGGTTGCGGAGCCGCTGTCTGGCGTGGCTTCGAGCATCGGTTTCAGGACGTCGGTAACGAGTCCTCGGCTTCCGGAGCTACCATCCTCGGTCGCGATCTTCAGTTCGACCCCAAGTTTTTCAAAATCGCTTGTGGCCATCAGCAGTTCTGCGCGGCGCGCTCCTAAGATGACAGTCACAGGCCCCGCAGCCAGAGCGGCGCTCGCAAGTCCAAATAAAGAGGCGGTTCCCGTCCCGCCTCCGACCAGAATTGAATGCGTCCCCTGCTTGGGGATCTCGAATCCACGGCCCAAGGGGCCCACCATGCGAACGTGGTCCCCAACCCTTGCGGCCGCCAAAAGCTGGGTGCCTCGGCCTTCAACCTTATAGAGAACCACAACTTTTTGGTTCCCAGTCGAACCGCTGCAAGCAAAGATTGCCATCGGACGCGGCAGGAGCGGGTCGTAGTGAACCGCGGCGGTTTCTGGCCCCGGCGAGAGCATGACGAACTGCCCTGCACCCCATTCGGGCCAATCTTCCACTTCGAGGACAATTCGGTAGTTCGTCCCACCTTCGCATTGGTTTTCGCCGACCCGAGCCAGAGTGCGAATGGGTTGGGATCGAATCGGGTCGCTCCCATTACGCTCTTCGCTCGCCAATGGTCGGCTCCTAAGGAACGTGTGTTTTTAAACACATTTCTTTGGTTAAAATTTGTCTGGCGCAACGTTCCAATCGTGGAGCTTCGGCGCCGAGGTTTAACACGTTGGCGTGGGCTACGGAAGCTGCTTCGACCCTGATCTGGACGAATCGAGCGAAGAACTTCTTATAGCACGCTGGGTATTCACCCCTATTGCTAATTCCTATCTAACTGCCTGAATTAGCTGACCAATGCTTCGGGCGGCTTCTCACTCCGCAGTCAAGAAGCTGCGTCTCTACGTCGATACGACCTACGGACAAACCCAGAATTCTATCCGTGGGAGGGGTGTGTGAGCCCGATACTGGACCAACAGCGGCAGGCTTTTCAGGCAGACGCGTCAAACACTCAGGCGTTTGACGCTCTTGAAGAGCATTTTTTCATGGCGGGCAATTGGCAAAAATTAGTCGCGCTCTACGAGCACCGGCTTACCGCGCCAGCATTATTGACGGATCACGCCACCGTGATTCCCATCTTGTTCAGGCTTGCCCAAATCGTTGAAGAGCGTTGCCTCGACAATGACCGCGCCATCGAAATCTATTGGAAGGTCGCCAAGCTCGATCCATGCAACCGACCTGCCCTGCGACAACTTCGCACGATCTACTCCACGCGTGAGCAGTGGGACCTCGTTCTCCGGACCTCCGAGATGGAAGGTCAACTCGAAATGGAACCCCATGAGCGCGCCAGTTTCTTGGCGGATCTCGGAAACATTTGGAGCGGCAAACTCAACGATCCGACGAAAGCCCTCGCGCAATACCAAGCTGCGCTCGACATCGCCCCCGAACACAGCGTGGCGCTAACAGGCCTCGCTCGCATTCACGAAGGACTCGGTCATCACCAAGAAGCGGCGGCGGCATGGGAACGCCTTTCGAACCGACTGCGAGGCCCCGATCGCGCACCGGTTCTGGTTTCACTTGGGACAGTCCTTGTAAACCACCTCGATCAAGCGGACCGCGCAATCGAGTGCTTTCGTCTCGCGCTGAGCGACGACGCTCGCTGCGCAAAAGCCGCTGACGCATTATTTACAATCGCCACGCAACGCAGAGACTGGGCGGTCGCCACAGAATTTTGTGACCGGCGTTTCGACATTGCCTCGGGCGCACGAGAACGAACCGAGATCGCAGTCGAGGCGGGTCAAATTGCACTCAAAAAACTCGACGACACCCAAGGCGCGCGCCTCTGGTTTGCTCGCGCCCTCGAACTGTCCCCCGACGACGCTTCTGTTTTCCACGGAGTTGCAGACCTAGAGAGACTCACTGGTAACCGCAAAGCGCTTTCAAACGCACTCGAACGAGTGATCGCGTTGAGCGGTGACGACATCGCCACAAGCATTTTGCTCGAGTCTGCCGATTTATATTCAGAATCCGAACAGGAAGAAGCGGCGGCGACACTGCTTCGTCGTGCGCAGGAACGTTCACCGAATGACATCACCATCGCAGAAACCCTGAGCGATACGCTTTCAAAGCTCGGCCACACCGAAGAACTCGTCGCCGTGCTCGAACGACGTGCAGCCTTGACCCACGACGACCCACAAGCCGAAAGTGAAATACGGGCGGAAATCGCGCGCATCCATCTCGAGGACTTGAGCGACGCAGACACGGGGATCGCAAGTCTTAACCGCGCTTTCGAGCTCGATCCTTGCGCAGAAGGCGTCGCCTCCAAACTCGAATCACTTTACTTCAAACGCGAATCGTGGGCTGAGCTACAGACACTACTAGAGCGCGCGAGCACCGAAGGACCAACACATCAACGCGTACGCTTTCTCGTGACACTGGGCGGACT
>JASDVE010000267.1:0-3436 GCA_041891195.1 Myxococcota bacterium
GCGTCAATCTCGGCGTTTCGCAGGGGCCAGATCAACGCGCTGTGTTGGACATAGTCGATGTCGAGTTGAACCTCGACAGGTCGGTCTGTGACGACAACGTTCTCGTCTTCAACTTCGGGAGACTGAGCGAAGACTTGGTTGAGCAGGGAAAGGCCAGGGAGTGAAGCGTTAGAGACGAGGCTTTGATCGAAGGTCTCCCTCTGATCAAAGAGAATGGGGAAGCCCTCGACGGTGATGTTCAGCTGGGGCGTGTGCACGCCGTCACGCACGGCACGCAGGCGCGTGATCCGCAGGCGATCGCGGGTCCAAACGGCCGTTGCCGACAACGCGCTGAGCCGTTCGTGCTCTCCAAGCGCAATGGTGACGCCGGAAACTTCGGCCATGATGGAAAGCCCGGTGGGCAGGTGGTCGAGCCGCTCACCGCGGAGTACGGCTTGCCAGACCGACAGGCGTTCGGTGCCACTGCCGCCGACGCGCACGATCTTGCCAGTCTCAATGCTGGACAGCCCACGCAGCAATGGCTCGCGTCCTCGCTCGGGCAGAGCGTGTGCGATGCGGTTTAGTGCACCGACGCCGACGTCGTGAAAGTGGACCGCGAGATTGGTCGGGGACGATTCGCGAAGGGGACGTTCGATGTCACCGGAAACTACGACTCTAAAATCCGGGCCGGTGAGCCCGGCTTCACTGATGCGGACTCGGCCAGGATGAACCTCCACCCGAGTGCGGAGGTTGAGTTGCGGGGCGTTGACCGAGAGCACTTCGTTGGCCCGGGGAACCCCGAGTGCGACATCGCGTCCCAGCAAATCAATTTCGAGCACTCCGTGTTCCAGCTCGGGGGTTTCGAATCTCACCACACCACTGAGGAGCCCCTCGAAGGGGCGATCGAGTGCCGAGGGGGGGCCAGATGCCCTAGCGCGCCGGGCTTTCTCGGTTTGATTCTGGAAGTAGTCGCGGTAGCTCTCGAGTTCGAGCTTCGTGATTGCGACGCTCAGGTTCATCGAACCATCGGTTCTTCTCTCACCGGAAACTTCGATTGGGACGTCCTGTCGATTCGCATCGCTCAGCCTTCCAGCGAGTACGAGATTGGCGCTATTGCCCATCCAGTCGTGGACGAGACTTCCGTTGATCCCGTCAATCTGCACCATGAAAGGGGCTTCGCCCTGACCGCGCACGTAGCGATCGACCAACCGAACCCTTCCGCGGCTCACTTCGATTCGCTGGGCGATGAACGGCGTTTCCAATAGCACGTGCGTGATCACATCGATGACGCGAAACGCACCGAGCTTTCGTTCGAGGTCATCGTTTTCGCTGGACCCACCGCGCTTGTCGATGGCATTAATTGGATACGGGCCCCAACGGTCCGCGACGCTTCGCTCGATGTCGAGTTGGATTCCGTCGAGAACAAGGTCTTGCACGCGAAAGCGTCCGGCCACCAACGCCAGAATGTCGATGCGCACCGAAACGTGGTCGCTCGATAAGCCGGGTCCACTGGGGCTTGGATAGACGCGCACGTTGCGGCCTTCGATCCAGAATCCATCTCGAATCCGGAGCTCGGCGCTTTCAATCTTGACGCGTCCCTTCAACAAGCGTGCGAGCTGAGTTTCGACTTCGCGTCGTACTGCACCTTGTCCAACGCTCGACGAAAGGGCGTAGCCACTGCTCAAAGCAGCGAGCATCAGCGCGCAAATGAATGCCAGACGGACGAATGCCAAACGCAACGGACCTCCAAACGAAATGCAGTGACAAGGAACGGCACACATCGAGATGCGCCGAAGGGCTTTGTGATCTTGGACGTAACTCGATGCGAATAATTGACCGCTTATGGATCACAATTTGACCGAATTCTGACGTTGTCAATTCCCTACGAATTGCAAGTTAAAGAGGCATTGGTGATGCGAAATTAAGCTCCATTAGAACGCGCCTTCGAGCACCATCGCTGCGCAATGAAACGAGTTGTTGAGCTCAACGCGATATTGCAACCCTAACGCTTCAACTCTTCCAACTAATCATTTTTCCTAAAGAAAATCTCTGTTCTTACGAAACTGGAATCTATTCATCAATGCCTGTACAGCGAAGTTTGGGGCATAAAAATCTAGGGAGTGTAATTCGTGATGCAAGAGATGAGCGGTCTTTCTACTGTTGGTAATCGCGTTCGTGAGATGCGTGAAAATAAACTCATGACACAGTCACAGCTTGCTCGAAAGGCGCGCGTGGCATTGCGCACCATTCATAGTGTCGAAAAGGGCATGAACTGCCGGATGGACACCAAGCGCAAGATTTTGGTCGCGCTGGGGCTCAGGTTCGAAGACAAGGACATGGTTTTTCCGTCGATGCGACGTTCGGTGCCTCAGATGTCCGAGGAGCCTCTCACGCACTAGCGTGGACGGCTGCTACCCTTGGCGGTTCTAAATCTGCGCATTGCGCAGAAACAGGCTGCGGAGGCCGTTATTCCTGATCGGATTTCACTACTCGCTGATGTCTCAGAGATCGTGTCTCGTTCACACGATCTTGACGAGACGTTGGCCAACGTCATCGACCTGGTAGCGAAGCGACTCGACGCGGATGTTTGTTCGATCTATCTCTCTGATCTCGAACTCACGCGACTGACGCTGAGTGCCACGATTGGCCTAGAGCCGGGTTCGGTTCAGAAGGTGACGCTTGCCTTCGGCGAGGGGCTGGTAGGGGCGTGCGCTCTCGCCGGCGAGCCGCTTGCATACGAACACGCGAAAGAGAGCCCCAGCTACCGCTACTTTCCGGAGACAGGCGAAGAGCGATTCGAGTCACTGCTCGCGGCACCGTTGGTTGTGCAGGGCGCGACCACCGGCGTGCTTGTCATTCAGACCCTTGAATCCCGCGGCTTCGAGCAGAGCGATGTCGAGCTGATGCAGACCTGTGCGCAGTTGCTTGCGCCAGTCGTCGTTAATTCGCGCATGCTCGCCATGGTGGCCGCTGGGAGCGAGGATGTGGCAGGGCGCATCTCCAGCCACTTCGCTCTCGGCACGCGAGCACGGAGCGCTGTGCAGCGCCAGGAGGCATGCGCCGAGCTTCGTGGGATCCCGACGGCCCGCGGCGTCGCAATCGGGCCGGTTTATCGACTGGAGGCGCCGATCGACCTGGCGCATCTCGACTACGAACCCAACGAGAGTGTTGAAGCCGAAAAGCAGGAATTGATGAATGCGCTGGCGGAAGCGCGCCGAGAAATCGACGAAATGCGCCGGGACGTGGGCGAAAAATTTGGTCCCGAATTCGCCGCTGTGTTCTACGCGCAGATGCAGATTCTCGAAGACGCTGGCTTTGTGCAACAGCTCGAAGAGGCGGTGCAAAACCGGGGCAGCGCGCTGCGGGCTCTGACCGAAGTACTCGACGCTTATCGCGCGACGTTCGAAGCCATGGAAGACCCGTACTTCGCCGAACGTGGCGCCGACGTTCAGGAAGT
>JASDVE010000267.1:3446-12146 GCA_041891195.1 Myxococcota bacterium
GCGTACGGCATCACCACGTGCCTCTTTCGGAGGGTGCTGTGGTCGTGGTCGACCAGATTCTGCCAGAACTATTTGCGCGCCTGGAAATGGACAAGGTCGCAGCGTTGGTTGCGGAACACGGCGGAGCCACTTCTCACGGTGCGATTTTTGCGCGCACCCTCGAAATCCCGGCAATTACCGGTGTCGGCGGAATTTTACGTGAGGCCCGAACGGGCGAACAGATCATCGTCGATGGCAGTGCGGGACGAATCTATCTCTCTCCCGACGAAGCGTTGTGCAACGAATATGAAAAGGCCCAGCGCCAATACGCGATCGCGGCTGAACATCTAGACGCCCTGCGCGAACGACCCGCAGAAACCCGGGACGGCCGTCGCATTGTCCTCAGTGCAAACGTCGGCTTGATCAATGATCTTCGGTTGATCAACCAACATGGCGCCCAAGGCGTTGGATTGTTCCGCACGGAGCTCCTAGCCCTCGCGCATCGCGGCTTCCCCAGTGAGCAGGAACAAGAGCAGCTGTACGCTCGGGTTGTCGCTCAGATGGCCCCACGTTCCGTCACAATTCGAACCCTGGACCTTGGCGGCGATAAGGGCATTCCGAACATCGGGCTCGAAGCCGAAGAGAACCCGCAGCTCGGTTGGCGTTCCACGCGTCTGATTCTCGACAACCCGGAGGCGTTCCGCACGCAGCTGCGCGCCATTTTCCGAGCCAGTGCGAGCAAGACAGTGAAGCTGTTGCTGCCCATGATTTCAGGTGTTGGTGAACTACGAGCGGCGCGCGCTGTGATCGATGACGTGCGCGATCAAATGTTGCGTCGCGGCGAAGCGATCGACCCGAACCTTCCGGTTGGAATCATGATCGAGGTGCCATCGGCAGCCTTGATCGCCCCGGCACTTGCGAGAGAATGCGATTTTTTCAGCATCGGGACGAACGACCTCACCCAATATGTTCTCGCTGCAGATCGGGGAAACGAACGGGTCGCGCATCTCTATAACTCGCTTCACCCCGCGGTGCTGTCGCTGATCAACATGAGCGTGCGCGCAGCCAATCGCGAAGGCATTCCAGTGTCGGTGTGCGGAGAAGTTGCGACGAACCCGCTGGCTGTCCCCATCTTGATCGGGCTCGGCATCGACGAACTTTCTGGTGCGCCCGGAGCGGTTCCGATCGTGAAAGAAATCGTACGCGCCCTCGATTCTCAGGATGTGAGCGACGATGCCAGGCGTGCCCTTGCGGCCGAGAGCCCGGAGGAAGTCGAACTGATCGCGGCGGCGCGTCTGCGGCAGGCAGGTCTACTCGAACATCCGGACCTCGGCGACTGGCTGCGTTCGATCATTGAAGACGGCTCCCGCAAGTAAGGTCGGGAAGGGGGCCATAACGTGGAGGGCCTTCTGTCACGAGCCTAGGATCAGGAAGCAGGCGCGTTCGGGGCCGTGTCGGCGAGCACCTTTTCAAGAATCTGCTTCACGTTGACCCGAGCCTTGATCTTCGTGCACAGAAGAACGGTGCCATCGAGCTTACGCTGCAGGAAAATTGTATGCGCTGGCGGCGCGCGCATGTAGCCGTGCTTGAAAGCGAGTTCCATTGCACGTTCCTGGGTGCGGCTCATGATGTTCGCTTCGGCAAAGTCGAACGCGCCTTCGAAGCCCATCGGCGAGAAGATCAACACGAATAGGTCGATCAAGGCTTCGCGCACCGTGGCGGAGTCTTCTGCCATAAGGAACCCGATGTCCTTGATTGCCGCTTTGATCCGGTCGCGGTCTTGATCGATCAAGGCCAAAAAAAGCGAGCGGTACTGCCCAGCCAGATCGTTGTCGATCACGCTTGTCGAACCAAAGTCGAGTAGGCCGAGCTTGCCGTCTTGGATCAGCAGGTAGTTCGAGAAATTCGGGTCGGTCTGCATGAGGCCAAATTCGAATAGTTCACGGAACAGAAGTTCGAAAAGTGTTGCTCCCATCTCGTCTCGGGCGCGCTGGTCGTGACCGGCGCCGGCGAGGTCTTCGAGGGGGACGCCGAACAGACGTTCCATCGCGAGCATGCGCGGGGTGCACAATCGATCGTAGAGGTCGGGGATGCAGTAGCGCGGATCGTCGCCAAGTAGTTCTTTGTAGCGTCGCAGATAATCCGCCTCTAGGAGGTAGTCCGACTCTTGTTGGAGTTGTCGCTGTGCTTCGTCCACGATGCCGTCAATGTCGAGGCCGACCGGAAGAATTCGCGCTGCCTTCAAAGCGGTGGCGAGATTTCGAACGTCGCTTTCGATGCTCTCCGCCACGCCGGGATATTGAATCTTGATCGCGAGCTCTTTTCCGTCTTTGGTCATGCCGGTGTGAACTTGGCCGATCGATGCTGCCGCGATGGGTTCAAAGTCAAAGCTTTCGAATTTCTTCCACCACTGTGAGCCGTAGGCCGTCACGAGTGACTTGCGGACTTGAGACTCGGGCATCGTATCCCCCGAATCGCGCAAGATTGCGAGGGCCTCCGCGAACTCTTTGGGCAAGAGCTCTTCGTCGAAGAGCGAGATCATTTGGCCGACCTTCATCGCCGCGCCGCGCATGCGCGCGAGTCGCTTGGCCAGACGTTCGGCGCCCTGGGTGTTGAAAAAGACGTTGTCCTCGGACGAGCTTCCACCGAATGCGCGCTTCACCGACTCGGCGGCACCACTGAGTGCGAACTCGCCTGTCAGTAGGCCGATGCGCGCAAAGCGTTCGATGCGGCTCGTCGGGACCCGAGTACGATTGCCCGTGGTCTTACGTGTTGCATCACGCCGCGGACGGTTGTCGTTTTCATTGTCGTTTTCATTGTCATCTTCATTGTCATCGCGACCGCTCACGTTCACCCCCGGTGTGTGACCCTATCATGTTGGCTCCACCCTCGACTCCCAAGTCTATTCCAGCTGCGTTCTATTATTAGTCCGACGATCAAGACGCACTCTGGTCCAAGACGGTTCCACCCCCCCCCCTCCCAGCGCGTATTCAATGGCGCTGAAGTTGATGTCCGTCGCGTGGATAGGAACGCCGTTGTCGCGAATCACGATCTCGGTTTGCCCTAGGCGCATGATCTCGTTTCGGTCAGCGGCATGACGCGCAAGATGATTCTCGCGACTTCGTGATGATTGTTTGGAAAGACAACATCGTCTAGCTAGACGCAGCTACCGTGATTTACTTTTTTGGGCGTGAGGAGCGGCTTGCGGATCTGGACGCTCGAGTGGGCTCGGCTGCGCGTGTTGCTGGGCTACCTGAATCGACAGCATTGTCGCCGCGAGTCATGCAAGTAGAAGGCCCTGGGGCGAGAAACGCAACCGGCGACCGAGCTTGCGGTGCCTGCGCGTCACAGCCCCGGGATGGTTCGAATGCGCAAGATGCTCGCACCGGGGTTGCCAAACTGAACCTTGTCGCCGTCCGCGAGGGCATAGGACGACGTGATCGGTTCCTCGTTGACAAGGATCGGATTGCGCTCGCTCCGTGGGGTGAGCGCAAGCGTGTCGCCCTCGCAAACGAGTGTGCCATGTTCACGGGAGACTTTTGCGTCAAGCAGTTGCACGCCACAACCGTCTCCCCGGCCGATCGTCGTGGTTCCAAACGGGACTCGGAAAATTTCGTTCTTGGCTTCACCGTAGATCCCTACAAGTACGGCCGCGAGTTCAAGCGTGTTGTCGGTGTTCGGGCTCTGGTAGATCGTGGCGTCGTCGCTCGACGCCGGAGAACTCGGGCCAGGTCGAGCGGCGGGTGGGGCTGGTGCCGGTGGGGTAGAAGTCTGGGGTGCCGCGTGATTGGAGGACGGCGCCACCGGCGTTACCGAGGGGCGCACGCTCGGAGGCGGGTTGACGGGCGCGTGTGGCGACGGGCCGACGCTGCGAATAGACGGAGGGGGTGACGCCCCGGTGACGACGGTCGCCTCCGCGTGCGGATCTTTGTTTGAAGTCTCGGACGATTTGACACTTTGAGCAGACACTTGGGGTGCGCTCGGGGTAGGACGTGCCTGAGGTGTGGGGCGGTCGCTCGCCGGTGCGATCATCGTCGCACTTTCCTGGCCACTGCTGCGGGGTTGCCGACTCCCGCCGCCGTTCGGGACTAGGATCGTCTCTTCCCCGGTTTGTCGGTGGCTGCGATCTACCTCTTCAGCATCGTCCGAGTCTCGATTTGCCGACTTGCCCTTGATGCGATCGAAGACGTCTTTGATTCCCACTTGACAGATCCCCGTTGGTAAAAGGCAGTTTGCTCAAGGTGCCTGCGAAACACCGCGCGTCCGCCGTGGATAAAGCGACTTGCATTCGGGGCCGCAAACTAGCCCAATGATCGACGGCCGTCCGGTCCGATCATTCGGTGCCGGGTCGGGGGGAGGGGGGGTAGTCATTTCGTGCTGCCGTGCCCGGTATTAGCACGACGGCTGGCTCGAATAGACTTCGAACCGCGCTGCGGCCGCGATATCTCCGCGGAGATCTCCCAAGATTCGCGCCCGGCTGCCGCCACCGTAGATGTGAGTGATTTCGATCTCAGCGATTTCCTATTCTTCTTCGACGAGTCGCCCGCTCGCGCCTCGATAAATGCCGGCGGTCGCGGCTCCCTTCTTTCGACGATTGAAGGACTAGCTTGGGAAGCAGGGGCGTTTTGAACGGTCGCAGGAGCAACGTCCGAGGGGTCTGCACGGTTGCCTGCTGTCGCTCGAATTTCAAAACGGATTCATTCGTTGCGAGCGGACAAGTTTGAACACGTACGTAGTACAAACCTGCTTCGAGTTGTTTCGTAATGCGTTGCGATGCGCGGCTGTCCGAAGGGGATGCCATATGCGGCGAGAGGTCGTGGCTCAATCGCGTGACCGCGTAGTCGACGGCGCTCGCGTCGGGCAGCGTGGCGATCTCGATTGATATCGTGGGGGGCCGTGCGACGTTGAACCGGTGCAATGTCGAGCACCCAGCCTCTAAACACCCAAGCGGATCTTGTGTTCTGACGCCGAGGTAAAAATGGCGAAATTACGCTTTTCGACGACGACTCCTTCCGCTTACGCGCTCGACTCGCTGCGATGAGCTTTAGGGAAGGGGGGGGAGAGTGTTGTTTGTGGGGCTGTTTGTGGGGCTGGAAGCATTCGACTGAAGCAGGTAGTAGCCCGCCGCGGCCACGACAAGTGCGGCGACCAGCCCCGCGATCCAAGTTGAAGCTCTTGGGGTCCGCATGGGCTGTGGAGGAAGTGGAATGTCGATCGGAATGGTTTTTCCGTCTTCCATGGGCAGGAGCGCGATCTGGACTGTGACGTTGTCCGGCGCACCACGGTCGTTGGCTAGTGCGACGAGAACCCTTGCCGCAGTTTCCGGCGGGGCCGACTGAACCGTCTGTGCGATTTCGACATCGGAGACTTCCCCCGAAAGGCCGTCTGAACACAGAACGTAAACATCGCCCGGGGCGGATAGAACTTGAGCAACGTCGATCTCGACTGCGCTTTCTACCCCCACCGAACGCAAAATTTCGTTTCTGCGCGGATGGACTTCTGCTTCTTCGGCAGTGATCAGTCCGCGTCGTACCATTTCCGCGACCACAGAATGGTCTTGGGTAATCTGTTCTATGCCCGCCCGGTGAAGCCGATAGGCCCGGCTGTCTCCGACATGGGCAACCCAGACAAGACCCTCGGCGTCGAAGAGCATCGTCACGACGGTGGTCCCCATGCCGCGAAGTTCGGGGTCCTCGAGGGAAGCTTGGTGCACCCGCGCATTGGCGGCGCGGATCGCCTCGTACAGTATCTCGGGTGCGTTGGCAGTCGACGTCGCGAACACTTCACCGATGGTTTCCGTTGCGAGCCGACTTGCGGTCGCACCTCCTCGGTGTCCGCCCATCCCGTCCGCGACGAGGAGAAGTCGGGTTCCGTCCGGGCGCGAGAATTCGCCGAAATAGTCTTGGTTGGTACTGCGCACCTGGCCGATCGACGTCAGTGATGCACTGTCAATGTTCTGCGTGGCCGCGGCGGTCATGGCTTGAACACTGGACGGCTCGCCGCGCTGGGGCGCACGGGCCGCGCTCCTCGGAAGCACGCAACCTTCGTTCGAATGCGGTGGTGTGCGCCTTGCGTGTGGTCCAAGTGTTGTGCTCCGGTTGAAACGAATCTTGATCTTAGTGCATTCGGGGCTTTCGTCCGGTGCAGAATCGATCCGGGACGGGAAATTCATCCGCCAATCGTGGCCTCATCTCTCGTAGTGTATTGGCCGATACGGTTGGTTACACCGAAAAGGCGCGAGGCACGCAGAAAATCTGCAAAACCCTTTTGACGCGGCGCGGTAAGCGAGATCGGAAATCAGCCATGACGCTTGTTTTGCTGCTGGCAGCGACGATTGCGTTCATCGTTTTGGCAACAACCCGTGTTGGGTTGCATCCATTTCTAGCGCTGCTCATCGCGGCGATCGGGTTTGGTCTGCTCGCCGGCATGCCCGCGTCTGACGTGATTACGGCGGTAAATGCGGGCTTCGGTGGGACCATCGGAAGCATCGGAATTGTGATCCTGGCCGGTTCGATCATCGGCACGTTTCTTGAACGATCGGGCGGGGCACTTCGTCTCGCCGAACGCGTTCTCGCGATTTCTGGTGAACGACATGTGCCGGCCGCGATGGGCATTGTCGGTTGGTTGGTCTCGCTTCCAGTCTTTTGCGATTCGGGCTTCGTCATCTTGTCTTCGCTGAACCGCGCGCTCGCAAAGCGCGCGGGGGTGACGCTTGCGACGGGTGCCATTGCTTTGAGCCTGGGGTTGTACGCAACCCACACGATGGTGCCGCCGACACCGGGGCCAGTCGCGGCGGCAGGGATCTTGGACGCAGACCTCGGACGGGTGATCGGCTGGGGCTTGTTGATCAGCGCCATTGCGTTGCTGAGTGGTTGGTTGTTCGCCGTCACTGTCGCGTCCCGGGTTTACATCGATCCGAATGAAGGCGAACCGGAAGCATCGCAGGGCACGGATAACCAAGACACCAATGGGAGTTCACCGGGGGCGTTGCACGCAGTCACGCCGATCCTGGTTCCGATCGCGTTGATCGTCTTGCGTTCGGTTGGGCGACTCCCAAGCATGCCATTCGGCGAGGGCGGTTTCTTTGGCTTGATCGACTTTGTCGGTCATCCCGTGGTTGCGTTGCTCGTGGGGGTTGGCATCGCGTTTACGCTGGTGCAGGACGACTTGCGCAGCCGCCTCGGGGCGACGGGCTGGGTGGGCGACGCGATCGTCGCGGCGGGGTCAATCATCGTGATCACCGGAAGCGGCGGCGCGTTTGGCAAAGTTCTTCAGGGCTCGGGGATCGCGGACGTGATCGGAGCGAACCTCGCAGATGCCCATCTCGGAATGTGGCTTCCGTTTTTAATCGCCGCGGGGATCAAGACGGCGCAGGGGTCGTCGACCGTGTCGATCATTACGACCGCGGGTTTGATGGCGCCGCTGTTGTCCACCCTTGACCTGGATTCAGAAACCGCTCGCGCGCTCGTGGTCGTATCGATTGGCGCGGGGGCGATGGTGGTTTCTCACGCCAATGACAGTTATTTCTGGGTCGTGACGCAACTGTCGGGGATGGATGTGCGAACGGGTGTCAAACTGCAGACCCTCGGAACCTTAGTGCAGGGGACGGTCGCCGCGACTGCGGTTTGGCTGGTGAGTTTGTTCGTGCTCTAGCGCGCTAGGAACCGCCTGCTCGTTTCTGGCGCAGCAGCTCTCGGATCAGACGGTCGGGCCAGTTTGTCGTCATCCCGTACGCGCCGACTTCGAGTGCGTGATGCATGTCTTCGTCCCCGCGTATGCGCCACGCGCGAATTTCGAGTCCACGGGACACCGCGTACTGCACGAGTTCGGGAGTCATGTCTTCGGCGGGGAAACCTACGAGTGCAAAGCCTGCATCCGCCGCGCGATCAACCCACGCCTTCTGCAGTGGGAGAAGTACTGCATCCGCGGCCACGCCCGCTTCTTTTCGTAGCCTGGCCGCGTCCCGCACCAGGAGGTCGGTGGGAATCTGGGGCGCTTGCTGTCGTGCCCGCATGACCTGGTCAAATAGGAAGGAAGTGAGGCGCGCGTTGTCTTCAAGATGATGAGCGCTTACATGTTTGAGCGTGAGTCTCACCAGCTCTTCATCGTCGCTCTTCAATTCGATGTGGTACTGGAAGCTGTTGCCGAACGTTTCGAAAAAAGTTTCAAGGGTGTTGAGCGGAGTCCCGCTGAATTTTTCCTCGATTTCAGGATGGGTTCGATCGAACCAGGTTCCGATATCCATCTTGAGAAGTTCGCTTGCGGTGTGGTCGCGAACTCTGCCTGGTTGCCCGGTTTTCTTCAGCAGGGTGTTGTCGTGATACAGAACCACGACGTCGTCTTTGCTCAACTGCACGTCGAGCTCGACATCAACAACACCGAGTACTTGGGCTTGCGTATACGCCGGGATGGTGTTTTCAGGTGCGTACGCGGACGCGCCACGATGGGCGATGACTTTGAAGGGGGTGGGGAAGCGAGGTGGTGGCATTGGGGGAGTTCCTGCACAAGCGACGATGAAGAGTGAGACGCACAAGCCGGCGACCGCACGGGTGCCACCGCGAAGCGAGATTGGGTTCGGAATCATTTAGTTGATCGTACCTCGAGTTTTCAGGCTTTGAATACGCGCCCAGTTGAAACCCATTTCGAGCAGTATCTCTTCGGTGTGCTGCGCGTGTTCGGGCCCCTTACGGAGCTTGGGCGCCTGTTCATCGAACTGTACCG
>JASDVE010000267.1:12156-15724 GCA_041891195.1 Myxococcota bacterium
CTTCAGAGGCACGTGCGCGAGGGGAAGCCGACGCCGCTGCATGTCCCACTAACTCCTCGCTCGCAGGTACTTCGCGTTCGTCCGCCCCGCCGACGACTTCGACGAGGCAGACGGGTTGGAGCTCGGGCGCCTGTTCATCGCACTGTACCGGGTTGGCGACCAGCCTGAACGGGCTTCCACCTTCGACTTCAACCTCGCGAATCAAGTCGTTGGCAATGACCTGCGGATCACTCGGGAGTTGCCCAAGCGTTTGGAACGGGCCCCACTGGCCCTTCATGGGACCGATCTGGTTGCGCCATTCTTCGAGCGTCTTGGTCGCGATGATCTCCTGAATTACAGCGCGCGCTTCATCGGCGTTTTCGGTGAAGGCGGAGGCAGTCGCAAAGCGTGGGTCCGTTACAAGTTCGGGGTGGCCCATATGGGTCATGGTGTCGGCCCAGTAGTGATGCCCTTGCAACATTGTAAACATCAACGTCCCGCCGTCTTTTGCGCGGTAGATCCCGACAAGCGGATTGATGAACGCAGCACCCGCCATCGGGGATCCGCCACCGGTTGATTCGGCAAGCATCGAACCCGCGAGTCCTGCACCCATCGCCCAGAGTCCGGTGCTGAGCAGCGAGATGTCGACCACCGAAGGTTCGCCGGTGCGTTCCCGCGCGAAGAGTGCAGCGGAAATTCCGCCCGCGATTGTCATGCCTCCGATCGAGTCTCCATAGGCCGGGCCGGGTTGCATCGCCGGCGCTTCGCTTGGGCCGCGTTGACCCATGCCACTTCCGCTGCGCGCCCAGTAGCCGGTGGCGTCATAGCCGCCCTTGAGTCGCTCCGGGCCCTTGGCGCCGTGGGCCGTTCCGCGGGCATAGATGATCTTCGGATTCACCGCGCGAATGTCTTCGACGTCGATGCCGAGCTTGGTTCGAGCTTCGGGCAAGAAGTTTGTGAGGAAGACGTCAGAAGTCTTTGCGATCTCATAGAGCAGCTCGCGCCCTTCGTCTCGGGCGATGTCCAGGCCGAGGCTGCGTTTGCCGCGATTGCTGTGCTCCATCAAAAAGTTGATCGATGCGGTGTTGTCCTGCCCGCCGACCCGGAGCAAACCACGCTGTCCGTCGCCGGTTTCGGGATGTTCGATCTTGATGACGTCGGCTCCCCAATCGGCAAGCACAGCTCCCGCCGACGGGACAAAGGTGTACTGGGCCACTTCGAGGACCCGGACACCCTTCATGACGTCCTTCATCGCAAATCCGCCTGTTAGTCTTTGGGCAAACCGAGGATGCGTTCGGAAATAATATTGCGCTGAATGTTGGGGGTGCCCCCGCCAATCACCGTGCCATGGAAGTTAAGGGAATCGCGCTGCCATTTCCCGCTCTCCGCCGCTTCGCTTCCGAGCAGTCCCATTGCGATGTCCGACATTTCGATTTCGAGTGGCCCGCGTAACCACTTGTTCAGCGACGTTTCGCTCGAAGGCGGTTTGCCCTGAAGTTGGCTCGTGAGGTGACGCATGCCGTTCAGCCGCATCGCCGAAATCCGGCATTCGAAGCGCGCGATCTGTCGCCTGACCGTTGGGTCTTCGAGACCAGGGCGACCGCCGCAGCTGGATTCGCGTGCAAGGTTCTTCAGGGCTTCGAGCTGTTGCAGCATGCCGGTGGCTTCTGCGATGCCCGAGCGTTCGTTCGCAAGCGCCCCCATCACCACCTTCCAACCTTCGCCTTCATTTCCAAGTCGGTTCTCGACCGGGACGCGTACTTCGTTGAAGAAGACTTGGTTGAAGCTGTGCACGTCGATCAAGTTGGGGATCGGGCTTACTTCAATTCCGGCCGACTTCATGTCGATCAAGACGCAAGTTGTGCCGCCGTATCGATCGGTGCTCTCAGTGCGCACGAGCATGAAGATCCATTCGGCTTTGTGCGCAAGCGTGGTCCAGATTTTTTGGCCCGTGACCACATATTCGTCGCCGTCGCGGACTGCGCGAGTCTTGAGTGAAGCCAAATCACTTCCGGAGTCAGGTTCCGAATAACCGGTGCACCAGATCGATTTACAGTTCAGGAGATCGGGAAGGAAGCGGTCTTTCTGGGCGTCGGTTCCGTGACGAATCACCGCTGGGCCGACCCATTGAAGCCCCATGAAGTCGGTACCGAGGTCCGGCGCTTCGGCGGCGCCCATCTCTTCCTTCAAGATGAATTGTTCGATAACGCTGCCACCGCTGCCGCCGGCTTCCTTAGGCCACGCGAAGCCGATCCATTTTTTTTCGACCAAGGCTCGATGCCAAGCCGCGATGACTTCCGGCTTGTCTCGGCCTTCTTTGGGCGGGTTGTGTTCCGCGATGAAGTCTCGGACTTCTTGACGGAAGGCTTCTTCGGCCGAAGTGAAATTGAAATCCATTTTAGATTCCTCCGAGCGTCGCGACGCGATCGAGGTGGTAGTTTTCATCGCCATAGGCGGGGCGCGCCCATTTGCTTCGCTTGAGGTAAAGCTGAACGTCGTACTCCTCGGTATAGCCTACGGCACCGTGTAACTGAATTGCCCCGACACCAATTTTCAAAAATGCTTCGGTCGCAAACGCCTTGGCCTGCGAGGCTGCAGAAGACAATTCGGCCGAGCCTTCTTCGAGTGCCCACGCGGCGTAATAGAGCAGCGAACGGATCGACTCGAGGTCGACGTACATTTCGGCGAGAGGGTGCTTCACACCTTGAAAGCGTCCGATCGGGGAACCGAACTGCACGCGGTCCTTCGCGTACTGAACCGTGAGGTCGAGGGCCGCCTGACCGGCGCCGAGGATCTCAGCGGTGGTTGCGATTGCGCCGCGATCGTTGGCCCGCTCGATCCCAGCCCAGGTGTCATCCGCGGTTCCTAGTTGTGCGGATGCGGGTACGCGGACGTCGGTGAGTGTGATGTGTCCCACGCGTTTGCTGCGGTCCATGGTTTCGAGGGTTTCCACCGCAACACCGTCCGTGTCTCGCGGGACCATCGCCAAGCCGATCGCATCGCTTTCGTTTCGGAAGGCGACGGCATAGAGGCTTGCATTGGGGGCGTCGATCACATGCGCCTTACGACCGTTTAGGACCAGCTCGCTGCCGTCGACGGCGCCGCGGGTTTGGATCGATGCTTGAGTGAGGTTGTCGGGGTCGTCGAAGAGAGCCGCGGCTCCGATGGTGTCTCCGGATGCGAGTTCCGGCAGGTGACGACGCTTTTGTTCCTCACTTCCGAGATCCTCGATCATTGCGGAAACGAGCACACTCGAAATCAGTGGAGACGGAAACAAGCTTCGGCCGGTTTCTTCGAGCAATACGATCAGCTCGACCCAACCTAGCCCCGCGCCGTCATAGGCTTCCGGGGTCGCGAGCCCGGTCCAACCCAGGGTCGCAATCTCGGTCCAAGGTTTTTTGCTCATACCGGCCGGCTCGTTCATCAAGCGTCGGACTTCGGGAATGGGACACTGCTCGTCCAGAAACTTTCGCGCGGCGACGCGCAGATGTTCCTGGTCTTCGGTGAGACCAAAATTCATGTTCTACTCACTCGGTTGCAACGTCACGTTCACCGGCGAGCCTGGAGCCCACCGCGAACGCTGCGACAT
>JASDVE010000268.1:0-2607 GCA_041891195.1 Myxococcota bacterium
CGCGGCAAAAGTGGCGACTGCGTTGGGGGGCTGGGATGGTGACATCGAGGCAGCCCGGACCGCATTCGCGCTTTGGCTTAGCCCGCTCGCATCAGGAGCGACGGCCTCGTTTGCATTCCTGCTCTTTCTTGGCCTTGGCCTATCCCGGGTCTACGCCCTACTCGCCACCGCGCTCGTGGTGGTGTCGTTGAGCGGCTTGGTGTTCGGCAGTATTCCCGAAAGTTTTGCCCTGTCCGGAGCCCTGATCGCGGGAGCCTTTGCACTCGCGGCACATACCAAGCCAGGGGCTCGCAACGATCAAGCCCTGTGGCTTTGCCTGAGCATTGTCGCCACCGCAATCACGGTGACGAACATCGCAACGATCCTGATCTTGTTCGCCGCTTCCCGCTGGCTTGCGACCGATGAACCTCAAGTCATTGCCCGTCGCACAGCCGTTTTGTTTGCAACAAGTGCCGCTCTTGTTGCCGTACTGGGCTTTGCTTCCTATTCCCTCTACGACAGTCGCCCACTCACCACGGAAGCAGGCGCGCGCTACATCTCGAAATGGACTGAGGGCAACGTCCCATTCGATCGCGCCCTGTGGATGGCCACTGCGGCGAGCAACAGCATTACCGCGAAGCCCCCCGAGCTCGTCAACAACTACCAGGCGGACAAGAACAACTCTCGGTACAAGTTTCGGTTCACCTACGACCGCACCGCGAGCGTGTTCTCAACGTCACGGCCGCTGGGCTCGCTCTTGCTTGCGCTCGCCTTGGCGGGAGCGATCGCGATGTGGGCGGGTACGACGACACAACGCACACTGATGCTGGCCGCACTCGCGATCTTGATCTTCAACAAATGGCTTCACGCCTTTTGGGGCGTGGGCCACTTCTTGTATTCGCAGCATTGGAACCTCGCGTTCAGCGTGCTTGTCGTCGGTGCACTCTTCGCTACCGGCCGAGCGCTGCGCGTCGGTCAGGCGATCGTATTCGCGACCGTCGTGGCAGTCGCGCTTCAGAACGGGGCCGTAGTCCGACTCCTATTGGGCCATTTTACGATTTCGCCGAGCTGAGGCGCCTCCGAGGGCACCACAGCACCCATCGAATTTATTCGCCTACCGATTCGTCCAAAACTTCGTTCCTTGAAGGTCCCTGCAAAGGACGGAGGCGAGGAGATGACGTTTCGAATTGGGTCTTGGCTCGCGGTCGCGGCAATAGGGTTCATGGTGCTGCCGGGGACCAGCTCGGCGAAGTTGTCACCGGGCGTATCGCTCGAAGATGCACTCAGCGAATCGGAACGCGACGCGCTGGGCACCCTCGCCCTCGCCGGCGAAAACATGCGTGACGCGATCCTCGAAGTGTCACTGCATCCGCAGTCGGTTGAACGCATCGCGAGCATTTCGCGAGATACGAGTGATCAGTTTCGTGAACGAATGAAGGCGATCCCCCGGTCGAAGCAAAAAGACATGTGGGAACTCGTTCGGTATCCGGAACTCATCGACGAACTCGTCCAGGGCGGCAGGCCCGCGCGGGGCGCAGTCGTGGGCATCGTGTCTCCTTACCCGGAGAGCATTCGCAAGGTCGCAACTCGGATCGTCGATCGAGACTTCAACCTGCTGAACGACATCGCGCACCTGCACAGTGACGCCGAACGTGAAACGGCAAAGCTCATCGCCTCGCTTCCGCTAAGCGCCCAAGCAAACTTCCAAGCCCTCATCGAAAGACCCGACCTCATGAGTGCTTTGGCAGATCACCCCGGCCTATTAGATGAACTCGGCACCCAGTATCGCGAAGCCCCTTTGGAAACCCGCGATGCATTTAACCGCTATCACGAAGAAGAAACACTTCGGAACGAACAAGAAATAGCCCAGTGGCGTGAGGCGATTGAAGACGATCCCGAAGCGCGGGCAGAACTCATTCAGAGCGCAGAAGCTTTTGCAGAAGAAGAGGGCTACGACTCGCCGCGCGAAGTTGAACGCATCGTGGAACGCACGGAAGTCCACCACTACAGCCATCCGTATCCCTACTGGTTCGGCCCGCCGCATTGGCGTGCCAGCTACCACTGGTACCCACACCGGTCTCATTGGGGTTTCAACTTTGACACGGGTGGGTCGTTCATCGTGTTTGGTTTGCCGTCTGCCTACTATTCCTCGTGGCATTACCGCCACCCGCAGCGGCGCCACCACTACGGCCACATCGATCGCCATTTCAATCGACACGCGCCGCACAAGCGCCACTACCGAGGCGCTCGCATCCGGGAACACGCACGGTCGCATAAGCCGAAGCGTCACAACAACCACTACCGCGGTCAAAAGCGACGCGGACACCAAAAAGACGTTCACGTTTCGAATATTCGCAATCAACGACGGGACCCCCGATCGGTTCGCAACGACGACCGGAAGGGAGGTGGAACCCGAAGTCGAATTAGAACTCGAAAAGGAGATGGCGATGTTCGCACGCGCAAGCACACGTCCAAGTTTCGCGATGCCACCCGGCGCGCAAAGCAACGTGCGAGTGACAGGCGCGCGAGTGACAAAGGTGCGATTCGATCCCGGGTCGGCGAACGACGAGCTGATGCCTCGCGTACGAGCGACCGGAAGAAGAGCCGCGCCCAGCGGCCTAAGGCGAG
>JASDVE010000268.1:2707-6223 GCA_041891195.1 Myxococcota bacterium
CAAGACGCGAGGGGATATGCGGCGCAATGCTCCACCCAAGGTTTCGAAGCGAAGCTCAAGGCCCTCCGCGCGCAAACGGATTGCCAAGCGATCCGGTCAAGCGAGGCTGAAGGCACCTGCTCGAAAGAAAGTTTCCAAGAGCACGGCAAAGCGTTTGCGAAAGTCGAGTTCGAACAAACTCAGTGCGAAGAGATCGCGCTCTGGAAAATCGAACTCACGGAAATCGGGGTCTAGAAAGTCAAAGAAGAACAGCAACGGGGGGCGCAACTTTGGGCGCCGGTAGACGCCGAAGTCGTTGTTACGGGAAGCCGTTGTTACGGGAAGTCGCTGTTGTAAAAAGTCGTTGTCGAGGAAGGTCGATGTCCTAGAGATTCGGCATCCAGGGCATTGGCGCGATCGGCCGACCGGCGAGTTCCATGAGGAGCTCGAGGAAGCGATACGAAATCCCCCAAAGCACCGGATCGTCTTCGTCGAGGACCTGAATCGCGGGAAGCACGAAGTCGGTGCCCTTGTAGTCGAAGGCGCGCTCGACGTTTCGCTCCTTTGATTCGATCTCGCCAAGCGACAGCCAGAACGCATTCTGGACTTCGTGGTTCGGGGCAAGCTGAGGCCGTTGCGCGAGACCGTATACATAACCGGACACCAGAATCGATTCGCTCAGGCCGCGCAAGTCGTCGAGACGCCCGATTAGCTGGCTGTCGTCTAGGGCGAAGCCGACTTCTTCGCGGGTCTCGCGCTCGGCCGCTTGCTGCGATGTCGCGTCCTGGGCGTCGAGCCTTCCGCCCGGAAACGCAATATGACCCGACCAACGGTCGCTCTTGTGGGTGGCTCGCTGAATGAAGAGCAGGCTCAGATCGTCGCCTTCTTCGCAGAGCACGAGCGCGACCGACGCCTCGATCTTGACGGAGTCTCCGCTCAATTCGGGGGTATGGCTTTGAAAGCAGCGCCTGAGGTCGTCGAGTCGAGTCGTCAATTCGTATGTTCTTTGTCTTATAGTGGTCGTGTGGCTGTCGTGTGGCGAGAAGGAATCGACGACGGATTGCTAATCTGACATCGTATGCGGCTCGTCAAATCCGAGGCGGAAGATACACGAACCTCTGGCCGATAAATTTTTTGCCCACGATTTTGATAACGCTGATGCCGCCGCGCGAAGGTCCCCCCAAAAAATATGCCGCAATCCAACCATTTTGAACTTGCAGCGCGCGACCCAGACGGACTCGCGGTCGACGACTTCAGCCGCTCGCGAACCTGGGCCGAACTCCTCGACCGCAGCACCCGAGTCGCCCGCTTTCTGCGCGACGACGTTGGACTCGCCACTGACGAGCACGTCGCCGTCCTGATGCAAAACCGAGTGGAAGTCGTTGAGCTGATTCTCGGCGGCATCATGGCCGGTATTTGGGTGACGCCCATCAACTGGCACCTGTCGGAAGACGAAATCGCGTACGTGGTAGAGGACTCCGGTTCGAAGGTTTTGTTCGCCGACGATCATTATCGCGAAACCGCCAAGCGTATCGCGCCGAACTCGCGCGTCGTAGTCGCGGGCGAAGAGCTCGACGGCCTGCTCACTGCAGCGTCGAACGAACCCATGGACCCAAGTGGGATCGCGGGCGGCAACATGATCTACACCAGTGGAACGACGGGCCGCCCCAAGGGCGTAAAGCGCGCGCGCAAACCAACTGTCACGGCGGCGCTGGACTTCCTCGGTGAGTATGGGATGAACGTTGGCCTAGACGGAACGGGGCCACACCTCATTACCGGCCCGATGTATCACGCTGCACCGTTGATGTTTTCAATCTACGACAACGCCAACGGCGCCCCGCTTCTCATCATGCCACGCTGGGACGAAGAAGGTGCCCTCGCGCTCATCATGGAACGCGAGATCGCCCACCTCCACATGGTCCCCACCATGTTCATTCGGTTGTTGCGCTTGAAAGACGAGATCAAGAACAAGTTCGCAGCCCCCAAGCTCAACTTGGTCCTTCACGGCGCGGCCCCGGTATCGGTGGACACCAAGCGCGCGATGATCGAATGGTTTGGACCGAAACTGGTTGAGTATTGGGGCGCGACCGAGGGAGGAGTCAACACCTTGATCGGGTCCGAAGAATGGCTCGAACATCCCGGCAGTGTGGGGCGGACGCTGCCCGACTTCGAAGTCTTCGCTGTGGATGACGATCGCAAGCGCCTGCCGGCAGGCAAAACGGGCGACCTCTATTGCCGACACAAACGAATCGATCGGGTGTTCGAGTACCACGGCGACCCCGCGAAGACCGAAGCGGCGTATCTCGACAAGGGCGTGTTCACCATTGGCGACATTGGGTGGGTGAACGAGGACGGCCACGTCTTCCTCGCGGACCGCAAGTCGAACATGATCATTTCTGGCGGTGTAAACATCTACCCCCGTGAAGTCGAGCAGGAAATTGCGCTCCACCCCGCGGTGTCCGACGTGGGCGTTTTCGGCATTCCCGACGACGAGTGGGGGGAGAGCGTCAAGGCGGCTGTGGAATTGCGACCCGGCATCGCGGCGACGGACGAACTCGAAAGTGAGATTCTCGCGTTCACTCGCGAACGACTCGCCCGATACAAGGTTCCGCGTTCGATCGATTTCGAAGTCCAGCTGCCTCGTGAAGAGAGTGGGAAGCTTTATATCCGGCGGCTTCGGGACCGCTACTGGAAGGACCGCGACAGGAACATCTAGGAACCAGAGTCTTGGGCCAGGCCCCTGGCGTGGTTTCACGTTGCCGGGCGCTGGCGAACTTCTATCGTACCGGTCCCGCAAGAAAGCGCCGCGAACCCCAAGCACACGAATCGAATTCACTTTGCAAGAGTCCTCCGCCAACCACCCTGCGAAAAACGTAAAGCCATCGCGCCCGACGCTGCTACTCGCCCTTGGCGCAGTTGCAGGTCTCGCCGTCGCGGCATGGGGCCTCGTCGGAGAGTCGGCAACAACCGGCTTTCCCGGCGACGCGATTGCGCGCGTCAACGACACGGTGATTCGCGAGGCAGATTTCGAACGTCTCGTCGCCGCGGTGTTGCAGGACATGCGCACACCGGACGAAGCGGCCGCGCGCAAACGCGTACTCGACCGCATGATCGAAGAAGAACTCTTGATTCAACGCGCGCTCGACCTCGGCCTCATTCACCTCGACCGCAAAGTGCGGGCTGATCTCACGTCGAGCGTGATCACGTCCGTGGTGAGCGACATCAAGACCTCCAATCCCGGCGAGCAGGAACTCGAAACGTTCTACAACGAGAACAAGGACTACTTCACGCGACCCGGACGCATGATGGCGAGGCAGATCTTCTTTCGTGTGACCCCGAAAGGAAAACCGGTGCCCGAAGCCGGGTCCGGACAGAGCCGCGCCGAAAAGGCCCGCGCACGCCTGGTTGCGGGCGACGCTTTCGCTTCGGTGAAAGACGAACTTGGCGATTTTGAAATTTCGCCGCTTCCCGCTGCAATGTTGCCGGCGGCGAAAACTCGCGAATACCTCGGCCCCACCCTTTTGCGAACGTTGAGCG
>JASDVE010000268.1:6233-7254 GCA_041891195.1 Myxococcota bacterium
GCTCGAAGTTGGCGCGTGGAGTGAGCCGGTGCGTTCGGGAACCGGAATCCATGTCGCGCAAGTCGTCGAACGCGAGCCGGCACGAACGCCGCCGCTGGCCGCAATTCGCGAACAAGTCGTCATCGACTGGCGCAGACGGCAGGGCGACATCGCGCTTCGCACCTATCTCGACGAACTCAGAACGCGCGCCAACGTCGAGATCGCCGACAGTTTCGAGTAGCGGAGACACAATGCGTTCGAGATGGGGCCGCTGGCACGGATACATGGAAGAACTCGAGGAGGCGATGCGCATCGCCGGGCAACACCTCGGTGAAGTTGAAAAGCTCCTGTCCCACGCCTACGAACGCAAGGCTTGGAAGGGCGCCAAGCGCGACAGCGCGGACAAAGAAATCATACGCCGCGCTGTCGACATCCCCTTTTTTCGCGAACTCATCAACATCGCGAATCGACTCGACTCGGTGAAGGACATCGAAAATGCCGGCTTCATCGGTCGCGAGTGGCGAGACGGTGAAGAGGAAGACGAGAAGCTGTCGGTCGACCGAGGTGTCAAGATGAAGCCTCGGTCCGATGACGAGAGCCCGCCTAACATCGAGGCTCCCTGCTCCGAGCCGCCACCCGCGCGTATCGTTGCTGCAGAACGCGCGCTTCAAGATCGCACGCGCTCGCTCGTCGTTGTCCTCGACAACTTGGTGAACTCCCGAAACGTTTCAGCAGTTGCGCGTTCGATTGAAGCGCTTGGTTTACAGGAGTTGCACGTCATTAATGCGGGTGGGCCCCCAGCGATGGAGCGCACCCTCACCACACGATCCGAACGTTGGCTCGACATCATCACCCATCGCGACGGGGTCGCGGCCATCGATGCCTTGCGAAAACGTGGCTACAAGATCCTCGCGGCAGACTTTGGCGAGGGTGCGACGGAAGTCGAAGCGGTCCCCATTTACAACAAGACTGCAATCGTATTTGGAAGCGAACAGCTCGGGGTCAGTGAAGGGGGCGCCCTCGAGCTCGCGCCCGAGCGCAG
>JASDVE010000268.1:7264-15692 GCA_041891195.1 Myxococcota bacterium
TTTGTTTTGTCTACCCCACAGTGGCTTCACGGCTTACATCAATGTCTCGGTTGCCACCGCCATTTCGGTCTACGCCCTAGACCGCCGGATGCGCGCCGACAACCTCCGCGAAACTCTCAGCGAAGACGAGAAGGCCGTGTTGCGTCCGGCCTGGTACACGATGCTTGCGCGGGGCGACAAAGTGAAGGAGGCCGAATACATCAGCTGGGCGTCGCATCCACCGACGATTGCAATGGCCGAAGAACCGCGCGCAGAAGTCGACGGGGCTTAGAAGGCGCTCTGTCCCGACCCGGGCGTGCAGGGGAGTTTCTGCACGCAAGGTCAGCGAAACGTCACAGCCCATCAATGCCGTCGCCCTGCCGTCGCCCTGCTGCCGCCGGGCTACCTAGTCGCGAGAAAGAAGCAGGCATCCACCCAGTGGACCGCCGCCCGCGGCCGCAACCGCGACCCGTGGCTGGCCGGGAACCTGACGCGCGCCGCCTTCGCCCCACAGTTGTGTACAGGCTTCGTGCAAGAATCCATAACCATGGAGCCGGCCGCCAGACAACTGTCCGCCGTGGGTGTTGAGCGGGACCTTGCCGGTCAAAGAGATGTTGTCACCGCCTTCGATGAAGCGGCCGCCTTCCCCCTTGTCGCAGAAGCCGAGTGCTTCGAGCCATGCGAGTGCGATAAAGCTGAAGCCGTCATAAAGCTCGGCGACGTCGACATCGGCGGGACGCAGATCTGTCCGCGCCCACATCATCTTTGAAGCATCGCGCAACGCCATCGTGGTCAGGTCATCGAACTGGTCCCACGAAGGTCGCCCGTGCAGTGCACTTCCCACCGCCTCGACTCGAAGTGGCGGGCGCCTCATGTCTTTCGCGGCGTCGACATGAGAAATGATGATCGCCGTGCTGCCGTCCACAGGAATGTCACAGTCATATAGACAGAAGGGTTCGGAGATCATGCGAACGTTCATGTAGTCATCGAGCGACATCGGATCCCGGAAGATCGCCTTCGGGTTGTGGGCCGCATTCTTCCGCGCGTTGAGGGCGATCTGCGCGAGCTGTTCTCTGGTGGTTCCGTATTCGTGAAAGTGGCGCTGAGCCATCATCGAAATCCAAACCGCGGCCGATGCAGCACCGTAAGGAAGCGAGTACTGCATAAAGCCCGACGCTTTGAACTTGCCTCCACCTCCGGTCCCAATGCCCGCACGCCTTGCTCCACCTTGTGCGGTCGATTCCCAAACTGTGCGAAAGCAGAGCACGTGCTTCGCGAAGCCCGCAGCGACCGCGGCACAGGCCGTGATGACACTACCGAGTTGTCCAGAGAGCTCCGGACCTCCATTGAACCAGTTGAGGTTCAAGCGAAGTGCGTCTTGCAATTCGGTCACGCCACCCGCGGTGAAACCCGGCGCGCCCGCCATGCCGGCTCCGGGGTAAGTCGACAGACCGTCGATGTCGTCACGCGTCAGGCCCGCGTCTTCGATGGCGGCAAGGCAAGCGTCAATGGTGAGCGACATCGGGTCCCGATCTAGACGTCGCCCCACATCGGATTGCCCGATCCCTGTGACTGCAACGTTGCGTTCGAGAGCAAGCATCGTTTACGCCTCGGCCTTTGCGGGAGCGAACAACGGCAGGTACGCGCCGTCGTCGAGTTCTTCGAAACAGACCTCGACCCGCATGCCGATTGAGACTTTGTCGACTTCGCAATCAACGATGTTCGTCGTCAGGCGAAGGCCCGGTTGTTCATCGAGTTCTACGATCGCAACCACGTAGGGTGGATCGAAGCCCGGCACCCAAGGGTGGTGGTTGATCGTGAAGGTATGCACCACGCCACGCCCCGACACCGCGCGCACTTCGGAGTCGCGCCCCAGGCATTGGGGACACACGGGAGCCGGGGGATGAATCAAGTATCTGCAGGCGCCGCAGGCGAGAAAGCGAAGTTCATCGTCGCGACCCCCTTGCCAGTAGTGGCGATTTTCTTCGGTCACGAGCGGTTGCAGGCGAAAAGGTTTGTCAGCCATCGAGTCCCAGGAGAAACAGCATCGGTTGCATCGTCACAGAAGAGATTCGCCCGTGACGCTGCGAAAGAGAATACGCGCTGAAGTTTCGATCAGCTGTTTTTGTGCGACACCCCCTGGGCGAGATCGCGATGGTAGGCCCCCATGCGTTCGAGGATGGCACCCGTTTTCGCGCGCAGCCGAGCCCGGCGTGCCCCAACCAAGGTGGCTCGAGCAGTTTTGCGACCACGGGCATTTCGCTCGACGCGGCCTCGGCGAGGGCAAGCACCGCTTCTTCAATGTCCTTGAAGTACTGATAAAAGGTCGCGGGCGACGCATCGACGGCACGCGCCACGTCGATCACGCGAATCTCCCGCAAGCTGTGGGAGTCGAGCCGGTCCCGAGTGGCGTCGAGGCGCTTTTGCCGGGTCCCCAGGGCGCGCGGCCCGAGTATGCGGCCCCTTTGACCAACGAGTGCTCCGGCTCGCAAAGTCGCCGAACCCAGATGGACTGGCTTTTCGATCACACCGTCCCGCGCTGCGGTTTCGCCCATTGGGCTCCCCATGCTCTGGCGTGTCGGGGAATACGATCACCCCAAGTGTCGAACTACGGCTCGTCGGTTGCGTCTGCTTCCGGCTCGGGTGGCGCGTCGGCCGTATCTTTAGCCCCACGGTATCCCTTAGCAAAGAGATACCGCTCAGTTGAACCCTTGCGGCTAGCCTTGGACTTGACCGTCTTGGCAGTTTGAAACTTCATGCGGATGCGCCGGTCGACAATTTGCGCTTCTGGGCCGTCGAGGATCTTGACTAAAAAGTCTCCACCTTCCCGTAAAACCAAGGGAATTTGCATCTCGACCGCCTCAAGGAGACGCTCTTCGTTGGCTCGATCCACGGCTCGAACTCCCGTCAACTTCGGCGCTGCGTCGCAGAGGATGAGCCCCGCGAGACCACCCAGCAAAGGGAGAACCTGTTCGCATAGTTTTGGATCTTCAAGATCACCGACAACGGACTCACAATTCGGGATCCCAAGTGGCGGGTCGATGGCCGCCTTGTCGACGCCGACAACCTTGCCCTTCGGCCCCACCGTGGCGGAAGCAACCTGTAGCCAACCACCCGGCCAGCAACCCAGATCCAAGACCTTGCGGCCTCGGCGGATCACTTGGTGGGCGCGATGAATCTCGAGCAGCTTGTAGGCTGCGCGTGAACGGTATCCCTCACGCTTGGCGCGCTGGTGATACTGATCCTTGCGATCGTATTTCGCGACGGGGTCCTACTTTCCCTGGAGCGCGTTTCGCACACAGACAATGCCGTCGTTGTGACCGGGCACGCCGCCGCGCACAAAGATCAAGTTCTTTTCGGCGTCAATCTTTTCGATCTTCAGGTTCGTCATGGTGACGCGTGCGTTGCCGAGCTGGCCAGGCATCTTCATGCCCTTGATGACCTTACCCGGGGATGAGCCCGCACCAATCGCACCACCGTGCCGAAAGGCTTCGTGAGTACCGTGCGTCATCTTCTTGATCTTAAACCCGTGACGCTTCACGACGCCTGCATAGCCACGACCCTTAGAGGTGCCGTGAACATCGACGTTCTGGCCTTCGGTGAAGATCGAACAATCGATTTTTTGGCCAATTTCAAATTCGCCGGCTTCTTCGGCGGTGATTCGAGATTCCAACAATGTCTGCGTGGGCTCGATGCCCTTCTTCTTGAAGTGACCGAGTTCGGCTTTGCCGAAGCGGCTTTCTTTGCGCTCACCTGCACCGAGTTGAAGCGCGACATAGCTGTCACGCTCTTCGGTTTTGATGTCCACCACCGTGTTGGGCGATGCATCGAGAACGGTTACCGGAACGCACTTGCCGTTGTCTAGGAAGAGCTGAGTCATGCCGATTTTTCGGCAGATAAGGTCGATTGCCACGCTTGTTACTCCACTACTCGGATTGGACCGCCGTCATGGCGTTCGTCGCGAGGTGATAGGGGATGCTGAGACCCGCCGACTTTGGCGGAGTTCAAGGCGTTGTGCTGAGCGGCGTTGCCGCACACTCCCCAATTTTAATCATTGATTTGAGATGTTGTTCGCTTCTTGCCTTCGGGCGGCCGCGACAGAGCTGCCGCCACAAGGCGCCGCACTATAGGAGCACGTTCGGTCCGTGTCGAGAGCGAGAGCTACCAAGATTAAATTTGCGGTCGTGTTCGCAAAGTAACTAGGTAGCCAAATTCAGCTTCAACGACGCCCTTCTGCGGAAAGCGGCTTCCGGGCCCACAACTCGGCCGCCTCAGCTGGTGTTGGGTGGTATCGCAGTGAACGAAGCGCTAACACGCAATGCCTCGCGGGAGTTTCGAGGCAGATTCTCGCAGCAGCTTGAGGCCCCGACCGATGACCAGCCCAGAAATTTCCGCGAGCGAAAGCACAAAAATGTCGCCACTGCTCGTCATCGGACTCGACGGCGCGACCTTCGACGTGATTCGCCCCATGGTGGAGGCCGGCAAACTCCCGAACCTGGCGCGCTTCATGGACGAGGGCATCGCGGCACCCTTGCGCTCCACCGCACCCCCGGTGACGTTCCCCGCTTGGTCGTCCTTTATGACGGGACTCGAACCCGGGCGTCACGGGATGTTCGATTTTACGCAGAAGGTTTCGGGCGCGTACCGCATCACGTTTGCGAACGCAGCGGACCGCAGTGGGCGTTCAATCTTTGCGCGGGTCAGCGAAGCTGGCGGACGTGTTCTCGTGCTCGGTGTTCCCGCCACGTTTCCCCCCGAAGAACTCAACGGCCTCTTAGTTCCGGGCTTCGACGCGCCGGTCTCAACGGGAAGCGACGCCGACGCAACAAACGACCCCGCGCTTTATAAGCGGATCGAAGCGATTGCGGGTCCGTGGATGCGACCTGCCATGAAAGAAGGGTCGGACACATCTCTGGACCGCACCCGCGGCCACTTGCTCGACCGCGTCGATCGCAAACTTGCTTTTTCCGTTGCCGCCATAGAAGCGATGCGGGAGGAGGCCGAACTCGACTTTATGATGGTCGTGTTTTCGGAAAGCGACACCGTGGGCCATCACTTCTGGCGACATCACGACCCGGACTCTCCGCGACACGACCCAACGGCCGACGCGACCGCGCGCGCAACGATCGAAGATGTTTACAGCCGACTCGACCATGCGTGCGGCGAGTTGCGCCGAGCCTTTGGAGAGGAATCCCTGTGCGTCGTGATGTCGGACCACGGCATGGGAGGAGCAAGCCGCCATGTCGTGCATCTGAATCGCTACCTCTGCGAAGTCGGGTTACTCGCGAGAAGGTCGGAAGGCGGACCGTCGCTGGACGCACTGGCTCGGGGCCTGCGAGACCTGGCTTTGAAGATCCTCCCCTCGGGTCTGGCCCAGATCATCTTCCGGCGCGCACGTGCCGCCGCCGCGCGGCTGGAAAGCGGCGCCCGATTCGGAGGTTTCGACTGGAACCAGACCCTGGCCTTCTCCGAAGAGGCGAATACCAACCCGGGCGTGTGGATTAACCTCCGCGGGCGCGAGGCCAAAGGCGCGGTCGCGCCCGAAGACTACGAGCGCGTGCGGGACCGGGTCATTGAGGCGCTGCTCGCATGGCGGCTCCCGGACGGCGAACCCGTAGTTGCGCGGGCCATCCGCAGAGAAAACCTCTACCACGGTCCCTTTGTTTCCCGCGCACCAGACATCATGATCGAACTTGCACTCCATCACGGTTACGGGCTCTCTCTCGTCGCAAGCCGCTGGAAAGAGGGCGGGGGAAGCTCTGTCACCCGCTTGAAGGACGACGAACTGGCCGGGGGTCGCGGACTTGGCATGAATGGGACCCACCGCGCCGATGGCATCTTGGTCGGAACAGGCCCAGGCCTCAGTCTCGATGAACCTCACCCGCGGCTCGTTGATATGGCGCCAACACTCCTTGGCGCGATGGGGCTCGATTGGGAAACATCCGAGGGTTCGGCTGACGGAACGTCACACGCACTCACGGAGCGTCGCTATTCTGCCGAAGAAGAAGCCGCAGTCGCAGACCGACTTCGAGCGCTTGGATACTTGGACTGACCTTTCGATGACCGCGAGCCCTACACAAACTGACATGCCCTTCGAAGATTCGTCTCGGGAAACTGAAGCGAAGCCAGACCAGCCTCGACTGTCGCTTGTGTTTCCCATCTTCGATGAAGCGCCGAACATTGAACCGCTGCTCGGCGCCGCGCGTGACATCGCGCAGCGCTTGACCCCCGACTTCGAAATCATCTTGGTTGACGATGGTTCGAAAGATCGCAGCGCCGAGATCATCGAGCGCATCTGTGAAGCAGACCCACGGGTGCAACTACTCCGGCACGAGTGCAACACCGGGTACGGCGCCGCATTGCGTTCTGGCCTGCGCTTCGCAAAAGGAGAGCTGATCTTTTTTAGCGATGCCGACCTGCAGTTCGATCTTTCTGAACTCGACGGATTGGTCGCCCACGCAGATGACTTCGACATCGTGGCGGGGTACCGCGCCCAACGTTCAGACCCCTGGCCACGACGCCTGCTCGCCAATACCTGGGGCGCGATCGTTCGCGTGATGTTCGGCCTCAAGGTGAAAGACATCGACTGCGCGTTCAAACTCTTTCGCCGCGAAGTCATCGAAGCGATTGAGATCGAATCGATCGGCGCGTTCGTCAATACGGAAATTCTGGTCCGCGCCCGCGCGCTTCATTATCGCGTCTACCAAGTGCCGGTGTCCCACCGCCGTCGAAAACACGGCAACCAATCAGGCGCGAACCCGAGGGTTATTTTACGCGCCATCATCGAACTCGCGACCCTCCACCGTTCGCTTTCCCGCATGCAACGCAACGGCACTCCCTAACCCTATGCGTGCCGCGGTGCTGGGTGCGTTTCCGTTTCCCTATCCCCAGGGTTCGCAGGTCTTCGTCGCTGAACACACCCGCGCGCTCGTACGCAGCGGCGTCGAAGCCGAACTGTTTACTTACGGCAGTGGCGTTGGTGAACACCCAAGTGACTTGAACTGCATTGCGACACCGAGCTGGCTTTCGCCGAACACCATGCGGTCCGGCCCTACCTTTGCAAAGTTTCCCGCCGACGCAGGGTTGCTCTCGACCTACATCCGCCGGGCGCGCGTCCAACCTTTTGACATCGCCTTTGCCCACAACGCCGAAGCCGCGATGATCGCACTCGCAGGGCGTGCGATTTTGAAGACCCCTGTCGTCTATGTCGCCCACACGATCTTGCGACACGAGCTTTCTGCCTACGGAGCAGACGCGATCGACTTCATGCTTGCAAACTTGGGAGGCATGGTGGATCGCTTTATTGGACGACATGCCGACGGGATCGTGGCGTTATGCAACGACGCCAAGCGTGACCTCGGGTCCATCGCACGCGGCCCGGTTGATGTCATCGCACCCGGACTCGACCCAACGCCCAGCCCAACCGACGAACAGGTTGCCCGCGCGTGCGCGAAGTTTGCCATCACTCCCGGAAGCTATGCGCTCTATTGCGGCAACCTCGACGCCTACCAAGATCTCGACCTGCTCGCCGAAGCCGCCGGGATCATGAGTGACGACCCGACGTCCAATATTGTCGTAGCGACCCATGACAAAAGCACGCTACCCGAATCCTTCGAAGACGTAGAAAACATCGCATGCATTGAAGTCGAGAACTTTGCACAGATGCGGGCGCTGATCTTCGGCTCTCAGAGCGTGGTTCTTTGTCGGCGCAGACGCGGTGGGTTTCCAATCAAGCTGCTGAACTACATGGAGGCCCAAAAGCCCATCATCGCCTTTGAAAATATCGCGCCGGGCTTCGAGCACATGACAAACGCATGGCTCCTCGACGAGAATGCGGACGCCGGAGAACTTGCCGCAGCGTTGCGCACCCTCGCACACGAGCCCGCGCTTCGCCAAACTCTGGGCGCCGGAGCGCGCGAGCTGCTCGAAACAGATCACGGGTGGAAACAGATCGCGCAACGTACATGTGCCTTGGCGGAAAATGTTATGTCACGACACTCAGATCAATGACGCGGCGTGCCGATCCAACCTGTATCGGGGTCAGAGCGCCCCATGGAAAATCGCAGGGCAGGTTGGGGATTTGTATACTGCTGCGCGGTCGCGACAGCACTCCTAAAACACGACAAAGAGGTCACGACGAACGGTGAAGAACTTCCGAAGCAAGCGCATCTTGGTCACTGGCGGTGCTGGATTTCTCGGCTCTCACCTGTGTGAGAAGTTGCTGGCAGCAGACGAAGGTGCGAATGAAGTCATCTGTGTCGACAACTTCTACACGGGCTCCAAAGAAAACATCGCGCATCTCGCCGACAACCCGCGCTTCGAAATCATTCGACACGACGTCACGTTCCCGTTGTACGTCGAAGTCGACGAGATTTTCAACCTCGCTTGTCCGGCTTCGCCCGTCCATTACCAAAACAATCCGGTGTCGACGACCAAGACAAGCGTGCAC
>JASDVE010000269.1:0-3475 GCA_041891195.1 Myxococcota bacterium
GATACACACCCGGCAGCGAGAGGATGGAGAGGACCACGAGCCAGAAGCCCTCCTCGTAGTGTCGGAGCAGCGCGGTGACGTAGCGCATGAGGAACATTGGCCCGCGCGCCTTATCCTCCTCACGACCCATGGCGATCTTGCCGAAGGACGCGGCGATCACGTCGCCGCCCAGTCCGATGTCCCTCGCGCCGTCGTCGCCGTAGATATCGGAGACGAGCATGTCGACCTTGGAGCTCGCGCCTCGCTCGGTCAGTCGGATGACCTCGTCGAAGGTCGAGCACGACGTGAGCAGGCGGACGAGCCCCCAAAAGGAAGAGCCGCCGAGGCTGGAGCCACCAACGCGCCTGTACCGCGTCCCGGCCGCGCCGCCGCGATCACGCACCTCGACGATCGAGACGCCCGACGCTTGTGCGCCTTGGCGAAGCAGCACGGTCGCATTCTCATGGTCGGCCACCTGCTTCAGTACCACCCCGGATACCTAAAGCTCCGCGAATTGGTCGACGAAGGCCGCCTGGGTCGGTTGCAATACATCTATTCGCACCGCCTGAACTTCGGAAAGATTCGCACCGAAGAGAACATTCTCTGGAGTTTCGCGCCCCACGACATCTCGATGATCCTCGGGCTTTCGGGGTCGATGCCATCCCACGTGGACGCAACCGGTCACTCTTACTTGCACGGTCAGAACCCCGACATCACAACCACCCACCTCGAATTCGAGAACGGCCTAAAGGCACACATCTTCGTTTCCTGGCTCCACCCCTACAAAGAGCAGAAGCTCGTCGTCGTGGGTGACGGAGGCATGGCAGTCTTTGATGACACCCGCCCCCTCGAAGAAAAACTTGTCCTCTACCCACACTCGGTGATGTGGAAAGATGGACAGCCTGAGCCCAACCGAGGCGACGCCACACCAGTCCCCCTCGAAAACATCGAGCCCCTGAAAAACGAAATAGAACACTTCCTCGACTGCATCGAATCGCGCGAAGCGCCGCGAACCGATGGCGAAGAAGGCGCACGGGTCCTCAGCGTTTTGAATTCTGCCCAGCTCGCCATCGACGCACGCAGTGCCACGAGCGATGTCCCGGCCAAGAGCGCCCCACAAGCGCATCCCGGAGCAACGATCCACGAACTCGCCGAAGTCGACGACGGCGTCACGATTGGTACCGGCACGCGGATCTGGCACTTCGCCCATGTTCTTGGCAACACGCAAATCGGAACGGACTGCGTGTTGGGACAAGGCGTCATGGCGGGGCCCGACGTGGTCATCGGCAACAACGTCAAAATCCAAAACAACGTCGCCATCTATAAAGGTGTCACGTTGGAAGACGGTGTTTTCTGCGGACCGAGCTGTGTCTTTACGAACGTGCTGACGCCCCGCGCCGAAGTCGAACGCAAGGACGAGTTCTTGCCCACGCGTGTCGGGCGCAGCGCAACCATCGGGGCCAACTCGACCATCGTGTGCGGCAACGAAATTGGCCACCACGCGATGATCGGTGCTGGCGCGGTCGTGACGAAACCCGTTCCGCCCCACGCCCTTGTCGTTGGCAACCCGGCCAAACAAATGGGTTGGGTCAGCGAGTCGGGTGAACGGCTCGGCGACGACCTCGTCTGCCCACGCACCGGGGAGCGCTACGAAGTGGACTCCGACGGTCAGCTGCAATTCAAATCAAAATCTTGAACACGTGACCGGACGACGCTTCGCTAATCTGCGACGCTCGCCCCTGTGACAGAATGGAAACCCGACTTTGAGCAACATCCCTTTCGTCGATCTCGCCGCCCAGTATCAACTCCTCAAACCCGAAATCGATGCACGCATTCAAGCCGTGCTCGATCACGGCCGGTTCATCAACGGTCCTGAGGTCGTTGAGCTCGAAACCGCACTCTGCGAGTTTTCGGGCTGTGAGCACGCCGTCGGTTGTGCGAGCGGTACCGATGCCCTCATGATGGCATTGATGGCGGCCGGCGTGGGTCCCGGAGATGCCGTATTTCTGCCGTCCTTCACCTTCACGGCTTCGGCCGAAGTTGTGCTGGTTGTCGGCGCACAGCCGGTCTTCGTTGACGTCGACCCGCGCACCTTCAACATCGACGTTTCCCACTTGAAGAGCCAGATCGATGCAACACGCAAAGCGGGCAAGCTCACCCCGAAAGCCATCATCCCGGTTGACCTGTTCGGACTCCCCGCCGACTACGCGAGCGTCAACGAAATCGCGAAAGATCTCGATCTCTTTGTGCTTGGCGACGCAGCCCAGAGCTTTGGCGCTCGCCTCGGTGAAGCGCGGGTCGGAACACTCGCTTCCGTCACCACCACGAGTTTCTTCCCCGCGAAGCCGCTCGGCTGTTATGGCGACGGGGGAGCGATCTTCACCAACAGCGCCGAAACCGCGGACGTACTTCGATCCATTCGCGCACACGGCAAGGGCACAGGCAAATACGACATCGTGCGCATCGGGGTCAACGGACGACTCGACACGCTACAAGCCGCGATCTTGCTTCCCAAGCTTGCCATTTTCGATCGCGAGATCGCCGCGCGAACACAACTTGCCGCTCATTACGACGCACGTCTGGCGGACGCCGTCACCACACCGCAGCGCGATGACGGCAAGGCGAGTTCGTGGGCGCAGTATTCAGTCCTGATCGACGATCGCGATGACGTCCAAGCAGAGCTCCGCAAAGCCGAGATCCCGACGGCGGTCTACTATCCGCTCCCGATGCACTTACAGCCCGCATACGCGGCATACGGGGACGGGGAGGGCTCGCTCCCGGTCAGCGAATCGCTTGCCAAGCGCATCATGAGTTTGCCCATGCATCCCTACATGGAAGAGGCGACCGCAGACACGATATGCGACGCGTTGATCGAAGCCGTCCGTTGACCACCGCACCGCATCGCGGTGCCCAACTGATCACAGTTGCGTCGATCTTGATCGGACTGGTGGCCTGCGCGCCACAGCCGCCGCCTCCCAACGTCGTCCTCATTGTGCTCGACACCGTTCGCGCAGACGGAGTTGGCGGGAAAGTCAACGGGCACGCGGTTACGCCACACCTCGATCGACTGGCAACCACCGGCGTGCGATTCGACTCTGCATACGCGAATGCCCCATGGACGCTGCCTTCGCATGCGACGCTCTTCACGGGCCTGGCGCCCAGCCAACACCGGGCGGTGCACGAGCGTTTTGTTCTTGCCAATCACTACACGACCCTCGCCGAACATTTGACAGAGAAAGGCTTCGCCACGTATGGCGTCACGAGTAATCCGTGGGTGACCAAGGGGCGCGGACTTGCCCAGGGCTTTGCCGCGTTTGAGGCTGCTTATGCGGGGGCCGAAGCCGCCAGCGACAAAGGCGCTGCACGGGCCAGCGATCTTGCTGTTCGGTTCATCGAAGCTGCGGCAAACACGGAGCAACCCTTTTTTCTATTCGTCAATTATCTCGAAGCCCACCTTCCCTACGCCCCACCCGACGAAGGTCTATTGGCGCTGGGC
>JASDVE010000270.1:0-3474 GCA_041891195.1 Myxococcota bacterium
CGCGGGTGCGTCGCGCGCGAGCTCACGAAGCGTCACGAAGAAGTCGTGCGCGGTAGTCTTGCTGAGCTTGCCGATTATTTCGAAGGCGAAGCCCGCGGCGAGTTCACCATCGTGATCGAAGGGGCAGGGGATCAGGAGCATCGTTCGGACGCGCCAACGCTGCTTGACGATGCCGCGTTGCAGGAAACCATTGAGGCCCTGCTTTCCGAAGGACGGCGTCCTCGCGAAATCGCAGCGGAACTCGCGACCCGTACTTCGATGCCCCGGAAGCAGCTCTACGCCAAGGTGGTGTCGGCGAAAGACGCTACCCACCAGGGTGAAGCGTCCGGGGAGCCTGAATGAAGGCCGCGCACTTGGGGCGCGTGCTACGGACCGTCGCACACTTGCGTCCGACCCAGATCGTCTCGCAACTGCGATACCTGTTCAACGAGGAGCTTCGAGCCGGTGCCCCACTTGAGCAAACGCCTGAGCGCTCGATTGAGCGGGCCTTCGTTCCTTTTTTAGACGCCCCTGCACACGCGCGGTACGACGGTGCCCTTGGCTTCGAGTTGTTGCGTCGGAAACATCGCTTTCGTGATCACGTGGATTGGGACTTTGAAGGCCACGGCCCGCTTTGGTTGTTTCATTTACACCAGTTCGATTGGGCTCGTGGCAAGTCGGTCAGTGCTTCTGCCCGAGCCGCTTTTGTCGAGGACTGGATCGAAGAGTGCACTCACGGAGCAGGTTGGTCGCCGCACCCGATCTCTTTGCGCATTCTTTCTTGGGGAAAACTCAGGCTGACTCCGGGTGCGCTCTTGCAGAGCCCGGAAGAGTCTGTCCGGATGGACAATTCTCTCGCGCAACAGGCGCAGACTTTGAGCGAGCGGCTTGAAACACGCCTTCAGGCGAACCATTTATTTTCGAACGTGTTGAGCTGCGTCTTCGCGGGGCTTCTCTATAGGGGGGCCCGGGCCGACGCTTGGCTCGCATTGGAGTCGATACTTCGCGACGAAATCGAACTGCAAGTTCTTGCCGACGGTGCACACATCGAGCGGAGTCCGATGTATCACGCTCTCTTGCTCGAGAACGTGCTCGACTTGTTGAATGTGGCGCGTGCTGCCGACGCCCGCGCGCCCCGCATTCTGGTTGAATGCTTGGAAAGTACCGCGGCAAAGATGCTCGGTGCACATCGGATATGGACTCATCCAGACGGCGAAATCGCATTGTTTGGCGATTCTGCATTTGATATCGCGCATCCGCCGGACGTACTCGAAGCCTACGCAGACGCACTAGGTGTAAACGTACGGGAGTCCGTGGTTCCAAAGGCGCTCGGCAATGCCGGTGTGTTTCGCATGGAGAGCGGAGATCTATCGTTGATTGCAACGGCGTCGAGTCCGATGCCGAGCTACCAGCCCGGCCACGCGCACTGCGACGCGCTGTCGTTTGAGCTTTCGGTTGGAACACAGCGAGTTGTCACCGATACTGGCGTCAGCGAATACATCCCTGGGCCCATTCGCGACATCAGCCGAGCGACGACTTCGCATGCCACGGTCGAACTAAACCACGCGGACCAGTCCGAGGTGTGGTCTGCGCATCGCGTCGGCGGTCGCGCGAAAGTCGTCGTGCATGAATTCAACGGCGACATGCTTCATGCAAGTTGCACGTCCTGGGCGAGCCGAGATGTCTGTCATCACCGAACGTTTCGCATCGAAGACGGTGCGCTCACGATCGAAGATCGCATCGAAGGCGATGCACTACCGGCTCGGTTCGCATTGCCTCTTGCGCCGGGCCTTGACCCAAAACTCAAACATCGCCGAACGAACGCGCCAAAGACCGGGGAACTGGGCGTGCAGGAACAGGTGTATCAACTGAGTGTGAGACTTGGACGTAAGGTAAGCCTCACCGTCGATCTGCCGGCGGGTGTCGACTGGAGCATTGAGCGTACCGCGTATTTTCCTCGTTTCGGTTCGTACGTTGATCGGGCTTGTCTGGTGGGGAAATCAGACGGCTTCCGGTCTGGGATATGGGTATTGAACGTCGAGCGCGCTTGAGGCGATCCGTAGCCACTGCGTTGTTGTCTTCCAGCGATGCAGCAACACGATCTCGAGGGAACACCTAACGCCGCCTGCAACTTGCGTAAGCGTGCGGGGCGAGTACGCAACTCTTGCGACAGAGGTATTCATTAAGCCGCAACGCAATCTCGTTCGCTTTTATTTCATTTCCGCGAGCTTCAACCGAAGTGAGGTATTGTGAGACCTCCCGGTTTTTTGGAAAATCCGCGATCCCTCATTACGCGCTCAGGTCACGTAGTAGGGGGTCCGATATTGCGGCACGAGTTTACTTTCACGAAGCCTTCGCTCGCGATAAGCCGGGGTTGGAGAAATAGATGAACATTCTGGGGATTTCGGCGTACTACCACGACAGTGCTGCTTGCCTAGTGCAGGACGGCGTAATCGTGGCTGCCGCCCAGGAAGAACGATTTACGCGCAAGAAGCACGACCATCGTTTTCCGAAGCATGCGATCGACTACTGCCTGGCTGAAGCAGGGATCACGCACGAAGACATCGACCTGGTCACGTTTTACGACAAGCCACTCCTCAAGTTCGACCGCATCCTTGAAACCTATGTCGCGTGCGCACCCCGCGGCTTCAAGTTGTTCTTGATGGGCCTTCCACTGTGGTTGAAAGAGAAACTCCACACCCCGCGTGAGCTCGATTCTGGCCTCGAAGGTCGATACAAGGGACGCTACGTCTTTACCGAGCATCATCAATCGCACGCAGCCAGCGCATTTTTTCCTTCGCCATTTGACGACGCCGCAATTTTAACGATGGATGGCGTTGGTGAGTGGGCGACGGGAAGCATCTCGCACGGTCAGGGCAATGAAATTAAGATGGTCAAGGAGATGCACTTTCCTCACTCCATTGGCTTGCTCTATTCCGCCATTACCTATTTCACCGGTTTTCGTGTGAACAGTGGTGAATATAAGTTGATGGGCCTCGCGCCGTATGGCGAACCGATTTACAAAGACTTGATTCTCGAAAAGCTGATCGATCTGAAGCCCGACGGTTCATTCAAGATGGACATGTCCTACTTCGCTTTCATCTACGACGACGTCATGACGTCGCCTAAGATGAATGAGCTCTTCGATGGCCCTCCGCGCGCTGCAGAAAGCGAAATCACCCAGCGCGAAATGGACATCGCGGCTTCCATTCAGGTCGTCACCGAAGAAATCGTGATGCGTACGGCCCGTACTGCGCATGAGCTTACGGGCTCGAAGAACCTGACCCTCGCGGGGGGCGTGGCTCTCAACTGCGTGGCCAACGGAAAGATTTTGCGCGAAGGCCCGTTCGAGAATGTCTGGATCCAACCGGCGGCCGGCGATGCAGGTGGCGCACTCGGTGCGGCAATGTTCGTTTGGCATCAGCTACTCGACAACCCGCGAACCACTGGCGAGTTCGATAGCCAGTTCGGTTCGTTCCTGGGAGAGCAGGAGAG
>JASDVE010000271.1:0-1788 GCA_041891195.1 Myxococcota bacterium
CAGCGCTTCAGGCTCAGGACATGGTTTTCTAGACATGCCTCGAACCCAATAGGTCGACGCAGCCACTTGCTGGCATTGGATTTGCGCCGGCTTTGAAGTCAGCGCTGATTTAGGCGCTTGCTGAAAGCTTCTTTCCATTCGGCCATCGGCTGGTATTCGGGTTCAGAGGCCACCAATTCCTGGGTCGTCTTCAGAATCTCTTCGTCGGTTTGGTCGAGGTCGAAGCCTGTCGCAAAGGGTTGAGCCACGTGGAACGGAGTGTCGACGAAGCACTCGAGTCCAGTGCCTTCGGGGTCGTTGAAGTAGAGCGACCACGCATTGCCATGGCAGATCGGAATGACACGCTCGATGCCCGCCGCAATCAGTTTTGCTCGAATGGCGCGCAGGTCGACAAGAGAACCGGTGCGAAACGCCAGGTGGTCAAACAGAACGAAAGCGGGATTGGACTCGGGAAGTCCGCTCACCATTGCGATTTGATGATGATGCGATGGGTCCTGGCTCAAGAACGCAATTTCGGAGCCACCGGGTACGGCGCCGCGATTGGTCACTTCGAAACCCAACACGTCACAGTAGAACGCAGACAAGCTGTCGAGGTCGCGCGCGGCCACGGTGCTGTGCGCCAAGGTGAGTCGGGGAAGAGTCGTCGTCTCGGACATGGTTGGGCTCCTTCAAGGTTTGGCTTCATGGGGCGTTAGCTGTGGCGGCACATCGCGGCAACTCAGCGCGCGACGTCAGCCCAGGGGGCTCGGTCTTCCTTCCCGACAAAGCGGTCGGGATCTCGCAAAATGCCGAGGGGGCTTCCGTGAACCAATAGGCCACGGGGCTATGCATCGACGATTTCGATCATCTGTGCGACGAGCTCCACACGATATACCGCGAGATCCGTCTGTTCGAGCGGGTCGTTGTAAATTTGCGAGCGCGCCGGTGCCGCAGATGCAAAAGCCAGTGGCGACCGGGCGTTCGATCCCGAGGCGCGCGAGCGACTTGCCCGTGATGAGTGCTGCGCGCGTTGGACGGCAGGACGGTTGGACGTCGAATCGGTCGAGTTCGATCCCCTGGCCTGCGATCACGTCGAGGTTGGGGGGTGCGATCTCACTGCCATGATCGCCGACTTCGTTCCAACCCAGGTCGTCGGCAACGATCAACAGAATGTTGGGCGGGCGTTCTGCGAGTCGTTCCGCGAAGACTTCGCGCGAGTTCGCAGCCACGTCTCGCGAGACAAGCGCCAATCCAAAGCAGATCGAGACCGATAGCCGCAAGATTCGAAGCCAGCCCGCGTTCAAGACGATCGCCCGCTAGCAATCCGATCGATTGCTTCTCGCAATAACTGCGAGGCGTTCTCGGGTAGCTCGGTGACGCGCCACGCGACGTGTTGATCGGGGCGCACCAGCAAGGCCCCGTTCTCTGCGATGCCGGCTTCTTGTCGCCAGCGTTCGGGATCTTCGAGAGATCCGCTTTCCACGTAGACATAGCGAACCGGGACGCGCGAGATCTCCGATACCGCCTTTGCCCATGCTTCATTTCGGTCGGTGGTGATCAAGGTGAATGCGTCGAGCCCCGACAGATCCAGGGTCGAGATGCGTTGACCGTCGCGCACGAGCCAGGCATGGGGCAAGTGCGCGCCGGGACGGCCGCTCGGGGCGTAATCCCTCACGGCATTGGCGACTTCGGGAGGTGGCGTGCCATCGGGGATCAGGGCGCCGGTGTCGTAGCGATAGCCGAGCTGAAGTCCGAGGGTGTCGAAGTGTTCGGACTGGTTCGCGATCGCCGCCTCTACGCGGCGGCGGC
>JASDVE010000271.1:1798-3466 GCA_041891195.1 Myxococcota bacterium
GCGGCGGCCGGCGGGGTCTGCAAGGGTCGCCTCCATGCGGGCCTTCGTCCGTTCTTCATCGAAGCCGAGCGCTTGTGCGACTTCGAATAGTCGCATCGCATTGCGCAGGCTCCCGTCCGCATTCGTCTCTGCAACCGGCTTGCGTTCCAGTTCATAGGAATCAAACAATGCCGGGTGAGCCCAGCCGGCTTCGACCGCCGCGATGCGCCAGACAAGTCCGTGGATGTCCTGTACCCCCGAGTTGAGTCCCAGCCCCCCGGTCGGGGGAAACCGGTGCGCCGAGTCTCCCGCAAGGAAGACGCGACCTTTGCGGTACCGCTCGGCGATCTGACAGCTCATGTTCCACGTGCCAACCGATTCGATTTTGACCGGGTAGGCTTCGCTTCCGATACCTGCCCTGACGAGTTCTTCACAGTGTTCGAACGTATAGTCTTCCTCGTTCTCGTTGTCGGAATCGAATGGAACCATGTAGACCCACTCGCTTTCGAGATTGTGGGCAACGAAGGTCGCGCCCAAGTCGGGGTTCATCATCCAATACAGAACCCCACGACGATCCTTAAGCAGCGCTCGAAGATTCGCCTCGAAGTGGATCATCACGAAGCCCTGTAGCTTCGACGGGCCCACCATGTCGATGTCGAGAGACTTGCGAACGCGGCTTGCCGCGCCATCACATGCGATGACGTACAGACTCCGCACTTCGTAGACTTCATTGGTTTCGAGATCGAGGATGCGCGACGTCACGCCCTCTTCGTCTTGCACCGCACTTTCCCACTGTGCGCCGTAGCGGACTTGCGACGCACCGGCCTTTGGCAACGTGTCGCGCAGCACAGCTTCGAAGCGGTGCTGCGCCAGGTTGCGCAGCGGGGTCGGCGTGAAGCGCAGCACTTCATCTGCCTGGCGCTCGAAGGGGAGACGCCCCGCCTCTTCTCCCGCCAAACACGTAACCCAAATGGCGTGGCCCGCGTCTTCGGGCTTTGACGCGAATTTAGTGAGGGCTTCGAGATCGACCTCGGCGGCTCGGCATATCTCGAAGGTGCGCGCATTTACGACATGGGCGGCGGGCGCGCGCGGCGGAGTCCCGCGGCGGTCGATGGTATGGGCTTCGATTCCGGAACGCGCGAGCAGCAAAGCGCCCATCAATCCAACGGGACCGGCGCCGACGATCAATACCGGCACTTCGATACGAATCATGCGTGCCGCCAGGCTTCGATGCGAAAGAACTCGCCAGCGAGAACAACGCCGACGCTTAACGGGCTAGACGAGTCCTTCATAGCTCCCGCCGTCCATTTGCAGGTTCTGGCCCGAGATGTATCCCGCGTGCTGACTACAGAGAAACACGCAGGTCGCCCCAAATTCTTCGGGTCGACCGAGACGCCCCGCTGGGATCGATTGTTTCATTTCGTCATACGCCTGCTCAAGGCTGACACCCCCCAGTTTCGCGCGCATCTCGGCCATGAACTTCTGGCGGTCTGTATCGAAGCGTTCAGGGAGCAGGTTGTTGAGCGTGACATTTGCGCTCGCAACCTGTCGCGACAGCCCCTTGCTGAATGCAGTGAGCCCCGTGCGTGCGCCGGTCGAAAGTCCCATCGGCGCAAGTGGTGTCTTGACCATCGCGGAGGTGATGTTCACGATGCGCCCGAAGCAACGTTCGACCATGCCATCGAGCAC
>JASDVE010000272.1:0-15424 GCA_041891195.1 Myxococcota bacterium
GAGCATGATGAAGAGGCGTCAGCGGACCTCGATGAAGCGGCCTCGTTCCAAGACGATGGGCCAGACTCACAGGCCGACGATGCCGACGATGCCGATGACGGCGGAGCCCAGACACGTACAATCGAAATCGCGAGCGAGCGAGACGTTCTCGAAGGCGAATTAGACCCGGACGGGGAAGAGCCTGAGATCGTGCTCCCCTCAGGCAAATAGGGATGGCTGCAAAGATCTCTCCGGGGGGCGCAAAGTCAAAGGCGGGCTCAAACTCAAAGCCCAAGGCCAAGTCACCGCGCCACACGCGCAAGAAAACGGCGCGCAAGGCCGCGCCGAGCAAAACGGCAAAACCGCGCGCGGCCGACTCCGGTGCGTCGAAGAGAGCCCCTGCTTCGGTGCCCCCCGATCTCGCCGGGATTCAGGTGCGTATTCAAAAGCTCCTCGCGGCGGCAGGCTTCGGATCCCGTCGCAAATGCGAAGAGCTGATCAGCCAGGGGCGGGTACAGGTCAACGGCAAGGTGGCGAAGCTTGGCGACACCGCGGATCCGGGTAGCGACGACATTCGGTTCGACGGCGAGCGCTTGGTTGGTGATAAGCCTGTTTACTGGGTCGTGAACAAGCCGGAAGGCGTGATCACGTCGTCGCGCGACCCGGAAGGACGCGCGACAATTCACAGTCTCATGCCGCCCAAAGGTCCGCGTATGTTTCCGGTCGGACGTCTCGACCTCGCGACTTCGGGGCTCGTCTTGATGACGAACGATGGCGACATGACTCAGCGCTTACTCCATCCATCACTCGGCAACGAACGAGAGTACCGGGTGACGTCGAAGGGTTGTGTTAGCGAGAAGGCCTTTCTTCGGTTGCGTGCGGGGATTCATCTCGAAGACGGCAAAACGAACAAGACCGAAGTCAGCGCGATTCGCTACGACCCGAAGACGGATACAACCATGTTTACGTTGATGTTGAAGGAAGGACGAAAGCGCCAGATCAGGCGTTCGATGTTGATTTTGAAATTTCCGGTCAAGAAGTTGGTGCGCGTTCGCGTGGGGCCCCTGCATCTCGGTCGGCTCCCGCGCGGTGCTGCACGCCCCCTGCGCGACGAAGAGGTTCGCGAATTGCGCGTGCACGTGGCCGGCTTGGTAAAGAGTCCGACACCGAGGAAGAAGCGGCCGGTCAGGCGGTACACGTCGAAACCGCGCTGATCCCGTTTGGGCAATGGGGCTAGAAGAGTGGCGGAAACAACCTGAATTTCAGTGTCGCCCCAGAGCCTCATTTCGTGTGCTCCCTAAATCGTGAGGGGAGACGATGCAGGGCAAGCGTTCGCCGCAAGGCGGTCTGTTACGAACAGATACGATTTAGATGAAGCACGTGGGCGAGGGTTCGTTTCGCGGGCTTCCGGTAGCATCGAAGTGTGCCGGAAGGCCGGCTTGCTCAAGCGGACGAAGCTTTCCAGCGAACAGACACGATGGCGAACAAGTCAAGGAGTTACAGAAGCGTGCGGTAGAGAACTCCGAACAGGACCTTGATCGCAACCTCCGAAATACGGCCTATGGCGACTCGGAGCCCCGGAAGGTCTGGTTTCGCTCGATGCGGAGCTCATTTTCAAGATCCCAACCGGCTCCCAAAACCCGCGATTTTTCGGCCACTCCTTTAGTCCCCGATGACGCGCCCCACCATGACGAGCAACCAGCAATTGAAGCCCGCCACTGCGCCGCCAAGCGTGGCGCGCACCGGTGAGAGCATTTCAGAAAAGTAGACGTAGCCGGCGATCGCTCCACCCACCACCACGACCCCAAGAGCCACCATGGCGATGGGGTGCTCTTGGACGAACGAGTCTGTTTCGCTGTCGGTCTCGTCCGTGTCGTCGGCCGCAGTATTTGCGTCTGGCATGTCACCCCTGTTTTACTCGCGTATCGGCGCGCTCAGTATTTCAAGCTAGCCCAGTTGCTAAGCTCGTCTAGGCACTTACAGCGCACCGCAACGATAGGATGCGAGGTCCTCGCAGTCCGTTTCTCAGTCCGTCAAGGAGCTTCGAATGAGTGAGCCAGCCACGAGTGAAATTTCAACGGCCGCCGCCGCGCGGGCACTCACGCCAAAGAAGATTATTTCGTCCGATAGCCACGTCTGCGAGCCCGAAGGTTGCTACGACGACATCGACCCCAAGTACTTTGACATGCGACCGACTTACAAGCTTCATGAAGGTCTCGGTCCGTGCTTCATTATTCCCGGCCTGCAGGTGCCCGTGCCGATGAGCATGATCAATGCGGCAGGCCGCAAGCCCGAGGACATTCAAAACTTCAAGTTGCAATGGGAAGATCTCGAGCCCGGGGGTTGGGACCCGAAGGAGCGCCTGGTCGCCCAGGATAAAGACGGCATCTACGCCGAGGTCATCTATCCGAGTGTCGGCATGGTCCTCTGCCTGCACGACAACATTGATTACAAAAAGGCGTGCTTCGATGCCTACAACCGTTGGCTCGCCGAGTTCTGCGAAACAGCTCCTGAGCGTTTGCTCGGCATCGGGCAAGCTTCGGTTCGGACGATCGAAGAGGGCATCAAAGAACTTGAGGAGATCAAGCGCCAGGGATTCTGCGGCGTCATGATCCCGGGAGATCCGACGGTCGAAGACTACGACCACCCGTGTTATGGCCCCTTTTGGGAAGCCGCGATCGATCTCAACCTCCCGATCAGCTTTCACATCCTGACGAGCAAGTCAGACGACTTGATGACGGGACGCCAAAGCCGCGGGCCGAAGATCAATTCGTTCATGCAGCTCGTCCGCGGCAACCAGGACATTATGGGAATGTTCTGCTTTGGAGGCGTATTTGAGCGTCATCCCAAACTCAAAGTCGTGTGTGTCGAGGCCGACGCAGGTTGGGTGCCGCACTTCACCTACCGAATGGATCACGCCTACAAGCGCCATCGTTTCTGGATGGAGACGGGCGCGATTCAACGTCTGCCGAGCGAGTATTTCTACGAGAACATCTACGTCACGTATCAGGACGATGCCGCGGCAACTCGGAACGTGGACGAACGCGTGTTGCGCCGGGTGATGTGGGCCAACGACTTTCCGCACAGCGACTCGACTTGGCCGTGGTCAATGGAGATCCTCGGCAAGCTCACCACTGAGCTCACCCAGGAACAAAGAGATTGGATTCTCCACGACAATGTTTCGGCGCTGTACGGACTCGACAGCTAGCCCGGGCCGGCGGTTTTGAACCGGGGCCTATAGCTCGCTCGAGAACAGTGCGAGGGTTCGCGCCCAGGCGTCCTTTGCGGAGTCGGCGTGGAAGGACGCGCGTTGATCACAGTTAAATCCGTGGTCGGCATCCGGGTAGACCACGACTTCGTGGCCTGTGCTCGTTTCGTCAAGGGCTTTGCGGACCGCATCCACTTCAGGTTCGGGGATCATTGAGTCCTGTCCGCCGAAGTAGCAGACGAGTTTGCCCGAAATATTCCCGCTGCGAGAAACCGTAGGCGCGCCGCCACCGGGTCCCGCGGGCGCCGCAATGCCGCCGCCGTAGTATGAGGCGGCTGCCTTTACGTCGGTTTCGCAGGCGGTGAGGTAGGTCATGTGTCCACCGATGCAGAACCCCATGGCGCCAATGCTCTCACTCTTGACGTCCGAGCGTGCGCGTAAAAACGCGATGGCATCCTTCGCGTCGGTGATCATCGTGTCGGCATGGAGTTGGCCATGGTGCTTCATGCCTTCCGCCATGCCGTCTTCGTTGTATTCCAATTCGATGCCGGGGCCGGTACGGTGAAAGTAGTCGGGCGCGATTGCGACATATCCCTCGGCCGCAATACGATCGGTGAGGTCGCGAATGTGCGCGTTGACGCCAAAAATTTCCATATAGACCAAAATACCCGGGAGGGTGGCGTTGCCATCAGGACGGGCGAGGTAGCCCCCCATGGTGCCACCACCGCTGACGGGAATTTCGACGGATGCGGTCTCGAGAGCCATAATTGAAGCCTCCAATATTCGAGGAGTAATGTTTCGAACGGCCGCACTCTAACCCAGCCCAAAGCACCGTGATATGCTGACCGCATGATCATTGCCTCTCTTGAGATTCCTAAAGAAGACTTCGAAGCGCAGACGGGTTGGGTGCTCAAACCCGAAGGCGCGTGCAAGGGTGACCGTTGCGTTCCCCTCCCCGCACTCGACCCGGCCGCGAAGACCGTAGACATTCGACTCCTAAGCGCAGCGCTCGGGATGCCAATTGTGGAAAACGCCAGGCTTGGCCTCTACGCAGTGGGCCCCGAATCCGGGGGCCCACTCCTTGCCGGGGCTGAGTGTCCGGACATCACCCTTCCGGATCTCGACGGGAATGAAGTTTCGATCTCGTCTTTTCGCGGCCGTAAGGTTGTGATCGTAAGTTGGGCGTCGTGGTGAGGCTGCAAAGCTGACCTGCCCGGGTGGCAGGCGATTGCGGAAGAACTGAAGCCTCTGGGCGTCGAACTCGTGACGGTCGCGATGGACACGCAAGGTCCCGACACGGCGAGGCCGTGGATCGAAGCGGCGAAGCCCTCGCATCCGTCCCTCATTGATCGTGCTCACCAGTTGGGTGCGAAGCTCGGCATCAACAACGTCCCCATGTCTGCATGGATCGACGAGGACGGAATTCTCGTGCGACTCGGCGACGCTGCGTTTACCCGAGAAAGTCCGATGAAGAAAATGGAAATTACAGACGACATCCCCGAACCGCTCCGTGTCGTTCTCACCGAAGCGAAAAAAATTCAAACCGATCATGAAGCCTATCTTGGTGCGTTACGTGATTGGGCCACCAAGGGGGCGGACAGTCAGTTTGCGCTTACGCCAGCCGAAGTTCTGGACCGCGCGGGTGGGCGCGACTTCGACACTGCGAAAGCTGCAGCCTGCTTCGAACTTGGCCAGCACCTCTACCGAGGCGGAAACGAAAGCGAGGCGATTCCGTACTGGCGGGACGCGCATCGCCTTGATCCCAGCAATTGGACTTACAAGCGACAGGCATGGTCGATCGCCGACCCCAACCAGGGGCCGACCGAGCACTACGAAGGCAACTGGATTGACGACGTCAAAAAGCAGGGTGGCGGCGAATCGTACTATCCGTTGTTTGAGGCGTGATCGTGGAGTCATAGATCAGCCGGCGTTGGATGACACATTGACTGAAAATGAAACGGCACCACAACCCATCGAGGTTGCGGTGCCGTCTTAGACTTGATGACTCGAAGCGAAGATTCGGGGTCTTGACTCGAAACTACGCGAGTCCTGAAAAATCGAGCTGGCCCGTCGTCATGAAGGCGTTGAAGCCCATGTCAACGTTGAGGTTCACGCCATTGACGTAGCGTGACCCGTCAGAGCCGATGAAGGCCAAGGTCATCGCAATGTCCCGAGGCGATGCGATGGTTCCGCCGATCTGATCGATGGTCCAGTTCATGGTCTTCTCAGACATCGTCTTGTTGAAGTCCGGGAGGAGCGGAGTGTCGATCGGGGCAGGGCACACACTGTTCGTTCGTACCTGGCTCGCGAGCGTCGCTCGCGCGCTCTTCATCGTATAGACCTGCACGCATTCTTTCGAAAATGCATAGCCGTCGCCGATTAGTTCTTTGTGTTCAATGCACCAGCCGCCGAACTCGGCGCGGTCTTCAATCGCGATGCAGTCGAGGACGTCTTGTAGATGGCCTGGCCATTGGCCCCCGGCGATCGATGCTGTGTTGGCAATGGCACCATCCTTCACAATTTGCGGGAGCAAGCCTTCGGAGAGCTGTCGGAGCCCGAGCCAGTTGACGGCCATGACGTCCTCAACCGGGTGCGTTGCCGCGATGCCGGCATTATTGAACAGCACATCGATAGGGCCATCGATGGCGTCGATCGCTGCGGCGACCGAGTCTTCTTTCCCCATATTGGTTTCGATGAACTGAGAGATTTTGCCTTCAGGCTGCTTGATGTCGAGCGCGATGACTTCAGGGCCCCCGAGTTCTGCGAGTACGTCGAGCAGAGCGGCACCAACGCCTGAGTAAGCACCAGTGAGGACGACGCGCTTGTTGGAATAATCGAAGGGGTGTGACATTTGAGAGGCTCCTTGAAAGGGTCGGTTGCGAGGGGCGACTCTATCACGAAAAATCTTTTTCGATCTACAAACGCGAATACTGCTTGGTACAGTTTGCCGCTGGGGCAGGGCCCGTCCAGTTCGGACGCGCGGAATCGAATAGGGAAGCTTGAATGTCCGAAGAGATGAAGACAAAAATAATTGAGGCGCTCGAGAACGGAATTCCGTTCGTACAGCGGTCGGGCATCAAGGTGCTCGAACTTGAGCGCGGTTACTGCAAGTTAATGATGCCCTACGAGCCCAACATCAATCACGTGGGCATGATGTACGCGGGGGCACTTTTTACGCTCGCTGAACTTCCCGGCGGGGCGATCTTTGTCTCTACGTTTGACAACGCTAAATTTTTTCCGATTGTCCGTAACCTAGAGATCAAGTTCGTGAAGCCTGCAATGACGGACATCACTGTCGAAGTTCGCCTCTCAGAAGAAGATGCCGCGGAGATCGCTGCCCGAGCGGAAGCAGACGGCAAGGCCAACTATGAGTGGGACTGTGAGTTGAAAAACGCCGACGGAGAAGTCGTTTCGGTTGCCACGTGCAAGTACCAGATGCGCGTGTTTCAGAAGAAATAGAGCCCCAATGAAACTGCGTCCCGGAGACCTTGATCTTTCGAACCCCAAGACGTTTGTCGAGGGTGTGCCGCATGACTACTTTCGTGTGCTGCGCGAAGAAGCGCCGTTGCACTTTCAGAGCGAGTTCAAGATCCCGTCGCTTAAACGCGGACCGGGGTTTTGGGCGGTGACTCGCTACGAAGACGTCGACTTCATTTCGAAGCATGCAGAACTGTTTTCGTCCGAGGCAGAAACTTGCTTTCTCGTGACACCGCCCCCAAATGCGGTGCGCGACATGCAGGGGCAGCTGATCAACATGGACCCGCCGCGACACACCGAGTTGCGGAACCTGATGAACGGCTCGTTCAAACCATCGCGCGTCAAGGAAATGGAGTCGGCAACGCAGGGCATTGTGAACGATGCTCTTGACCCCATTACTGGGGCCTCGTCATGCGAGTTCGTGAAGGCGGTGTCGGCGCCCGTTTCGCTTCGGGTTCTCACCCACTTTTTGGGGGTACCGGACAGTCATTCGAAGCGTTTTTTTCGTTGGACGAATCGCCTGATCGGTGAAGATGAGCCCCGCTTGCCTCAAGTGCTGCTCGGCCGGTTCTCGTTGTTGCAGTTGCTTTTCTATGCGTCGCGACTTGCGCGGAGCCGTCGTCATAAACCCGGAGACGACATCTATTCAAAGTTGGTGGGGAGCAAGCTCGGCGGCTCTCCGATGGAAAATAAGCAGTTGGGGATGAACTTCTTTTTGCTCGTGATTGCGGGCAACGAGACGACCCGCAACGCCTTGTCTGGAGGCATCCAAGCCCTGTGCGAACACCCGGACCAACTCGCGCTCCTGCGCAGTGACATGTCTCTCATGCCCTCCGCGATCGAAGAAATGCTCCGCTGGGTCACACCCGTGATGCAGTTTCGACGCACAGCGACCCAAGACGTGAAGGTTGGCAATCAACTGGTGCGCGCCGGAGAGAAGGTCGTCGTCTACTACGGCTCGGCGAACCGAGATCCCCGCGTGTTCGACAAGCCCGACGAGTTCGACATCACCCGCAAGCCGAACCCCCACCTGGCCTTTGGTGCAGGGACGCATTTCTGTATGGGGAGCCACATGGCGCGGCTTGAAATGCGGCTCACGTTGACTGAGTTCTTGAATCGCTTTCCGAACGTTTCGATGACGGGCCCGGCGGAGCGTATTCATTCGAACTTCATCAGTGGTATCAAGCGGCTGCCGCTGGCGTTGGTCTAGCCGCGGTTAGATAGCGCTCGTCGGTTCGATCGCCACAGCGCAAAACTTAAACTCCGGGATCTTCCCATCGGGATCAAGTTTGTCGGTCGTCAAGATGTTTGCTCCTGCCTCGCGAAAATGAAACGGGATGAAGATCGAACCGGGCTGAGTCGCGGTTTCGATGCGCGCGGCCAATCGAATGTTCCCACGGCGCGAGCGAACTTCGATCCAGTCACCGGGCTTGATGCCTTGGGCAGCCGCATCTTCTGGGTGCACCGATGCAAACGCTTCGGGCTCGATCGCATCAAGAGCCTTAGAGCGGCGAGTCATGCTGCCCGTGTGCCAGTGTTCGAGCACCCGGCCCGTCACGAGGATGAATGGGTAGTCGTTGTCCGGAAGTTCATCTGCACCGCTGTGCTCCGCAGCGACGAAGCGCGCGCGACCGTTTGCCGTCGGAAATCCTTCGCCGAACATCACGACGGTGCCGTCGGAGTGATCGGGGTCCGGGCAGGGGTAGAGCTTACCCGTTGGGCCCAGGTTCTTGTGGGCGAGACCGCGATAGCTTTTCCCTGTGGACACGAGTTCGTCGAATATCTCTGCGGGTCCGTCGTAGTCCATCGCGTAACCCATGCGATTTGAGATATCGCAGATGATTTCCCAATCTGCGCGGGCGGCGCCGGGAGCATCGAGCACGGTGTTTCCAAGCTGGACTCGTCGGTCGGTATTGGTGTAGCTGCCCGGTTTTTCCAGAGCACTGGTTGCGGGCAAGATCACGTCGGCAAATTCGGCGGTCTCCGTCATGAAGATGTCCTGTACGACGAGAAAGTCGAGGTTGCCGAGGCCCTCGCGTACTTTATTGGTGTTGGGGTCACTGAGAAATGGGTTCTCACCGAGAATGTACATTCCGCGGACAGTGCCTTGGCGTGCGGCTTCGACGATTTCAGTCGTCGTGAGGCCAGGGGTCGGATCGAGTGTCGTTCCCCAGTGTTCTTCGAATTGCTTCCGCGTTTCTTCCGACGCCACCGGTTGATAGTCGGGGTAACTCATCGGGATCAAGCCTGCATCCGATGCACCTTGCACGTTGTTCTGACCGCGCAGCGGATGCAGTCCCGTACCCGGTCGGCCGACGTTGCCCGTCATTAGACACATGGAGATGATGCAGCGGCAGTTGTCGGTGCCGTGCACGTGTTGACTCATCCCCATGCCCCAGAACGTGATCGCAGCCTTCGCTCGGCCATACTCTATGGCGACCTCGCGAATGGTATCGGCGGAGATACCGCAGATACCGGCTGCGAACTCGGGCGTATAGGCTCGAACGGTGTCCGCGACCCTGTCAAAGTCTTCGGTATGGCGATCAATGTATTCGCGGTCGATCAAGCCTTCTTCGATGATGACGTGCATCATGGCGTTGTAGAACGCGACGTCGCTGCCACTCCGAATTTGGCAGAAGCGCCAAGCATGATCCGCGATCGGGATGTGAATCGGGTTTACAACCAGGAGCTTCGTCCCGCGCGCAGCGGCTTCCTTGAAGAAGGTCGCCGCCACGGGATGGTTCGCGGTTGTATTGCTGCCGGTGATGATCGCGAAGTCAGAATTTTGGATGTCGCCGAAGGTGGTCGTGACTGCGCCCGAGCCGATCATCTGTAGAAGGGCGCTTACCGACGAAGCGTGACAAAGCCGGGTGCAGTGGTCGACGTTGTTGGTTCCGAACACGGCGCGCACGAGCTTTTGAAAGAGGTAGGCCTCTTCATTGCTGCACTTCGCCGAGCCGAACCCCGCAAGTGCACCGCCGCCGGAGTGTTCGCGTATATCGAGGAATCTTGTGGCGACAAGATCCAAGGCTTCATCCCACGTGGCTTCACGAAAAGCGGGCATTACTTCATTTGGATCGACGAGCCCTCCGGGCTTCCGTCGGCGGCGGTCCGAACTGCGTACTTCGGTTGAAAGCGCGTGCTTGGGGTAGTCGATTCGAATCAAGGGTGTGGTGAGGCGTTCGGGGTGCATCGTGTAGTCGAAGCCGTAGCGCCCCTTTACGCAGAGTCTTCCACCACTGCCGGGGCTCTCGCGACCTTCTGCGTATTGAATGCGGTTGGCGGCTCGGTCCGTCTGATAGCGAATCGCACAGCCGACACCGCAGTAGGGACAAACTGAGTCAACGGCTTCGAGCTCTTTCGGCGGCGAAAATAAGTCAAAGGACTTCTCGGTGAGGGCTCCGGTTGGGCACGCGGCCACGCATTCGCCGCAGCTTACGCAACTCGATTCTCCCATAGGCTGATCGAAGTCGAAGCCAATGCGTGTGCTGTGCCCCTTGCCGGTTCGTCCCATCACGAGGTTGTGCTGGACTTCGTTGCACGCGCGTATGCAGCGATCACATAGGATGCATGCCTGGTGGTCTACCGCGATCACGGGGCTGGAGTCGTCTTGTGGGCGAGGCGCTGGAGCGGTTTGTTCGGAACGCTCAAGTTGTTGCGTACGTGCAAGGGCGACGAGTGCATCGTCGCCCGTCGTGATTTCGCGCGCCGAGGTTTCGGGTTGTTCCGCAAGGAGTAACTGCGTGAGTCCTGTGCGGCAGCGGTCGAGCTTGTCGCTATGTGTACGGACCACCATGCCGGCTTGTACTTCGCGCACGCACGAAGCCGCTAGCGCCCGCTCGCCTTCCACTTCAACCACGCACATGCGGCAGACGCCGACGGGCCTTAACGCGGGGGCGTGGCAAAGGGTAGGAATTTCTGTGCCCAGGTCCTTCGCAGCATTGAATAATGTGGTGCCTTCCGGGACCTCCACCGTCTGGCCATCGATCGTGAGGGAGACGGTTTTCATTCTGGGTTCGCCTCGCTGCGGGTGGAAGATGGGAAGTTCTCGAGCACGCTGATAATCGGGTTTAGGGCTGCTTGTCCAAGGCCGCAAATCGATGTTTCCCGAAGGACTTCGTGCAGCGCCGGCAGTTTGGCGAGAGAGGCTCGATCTCCCGTATCAATCAAATTCACCGCTTGCTCGGTGCCAATTCGGCAAGGCACGCATTTGCCGCAAGACTCGTTGCGAAAGAAGGCGGTTAGGTTGTGCGCGAGTTCGATGAGGTTCCGACCTTCGCGAACCACGATCACCGCGCCGGACCCGAGCGCGCTTCCTACGTTTTGCAAGGCGTCGAACGTCATGGAGATGTCCGCATGTTCTGCGCTCAAGAAGCCTGTGCTCGCTCCACCCGGCAAGAATGCAAGGAGTTCGCCTCCATCCTTGATCCCGCCGGCGCGTTCAACGAGTTGGCGAAGCGTGGTTCCCATTGGGACTTCGAATACGCCTGGCTGCTCCACGTCTCCGCTCACGGAAAAGAATTTGAGGCTTGTTTCGCCGCTCGTGAGGGTGTGCGGAACATGGGCGAACGTTTCGACGTTGTTGATGAGGGTCGGTTTTCCATGGAGGCCCTCGACGCTCGGGTAGGGCGGTTTGTTTCTGGGTTCGCCTCGCCGGCCTTCAAGGGCTTCGAGTAGGGCGGTTTCCTCACCGAGGATGTATCCACCTGGGGAAACAAAGACCTGAAGATCGAAGCTGAAGTCGCTGCCGAATATGTTTTCACCGAGCGCACCCAAGTCCCGTGCTTGGGTGATGGCACGACGCAAGGCATCGAGCTCGGAGACGTATTCGTGACGGATGTAAACCCAGCCCTCGCTTGCGCCAATGGCCAAGCCCGCAAGCACCATGCCTTCAACGACGAGATGCGGGAGCTGCTCGAGCAAGACGCGATCTTTGAACGTGCCAGGTTCGCTCTCGTCTGCGTTGCAGATGACATAGCGCGGGGTCGCGCGTTGCGCCGCGACGAGAGACCACTTGCGTCCGGTTGGAAAGCCGGCGCCGCCCATGCCACGCAATGTCGACCCGGAGAGCGTTTCAATGAGAGATGTCGACGGATCGGCTTCCGAGACTCTCTTTCGCAATTCACCGTAGCGTTCGCCCACGCTTTGGTACGGATCAAGTTGCCATGCCGTCCATTCGCGGGCGTTGGATCCGGCGGGAATCGTTGGCTCTTGCCCTGAAGTGATTGCATCGAGGTGCTCGACGCCCGCCGTGATCGACATCGGGACATCGTCGATCGTACACGCTGGCGCTGCGTCACAACGACCAAGACAAGACACGGTTTCGAATTCGATATCGGCGTTCAAATCGCATCGCGCCTTCAGCGCGTTGAGGGCCGATTCGCCATCGCGCATATGACACGAAAGGTCTCGGCATCCCGTAACACGATGCTTCGCGGGGGGCGTGCGTCGCAGGTGCGGGTAGAACGAGCAGAGCTCCTCGATCTTGGCGCGCGGTATTTGCTCGCGCGAGCAAAGCGCAATGAGGTTCTCTTCGGTGAGATAACCGTCGTCGTGCTGCAGCTCGATGAGGACTTGAAGCAGATTCATCGGATCCGAGTCATTGTGGCGAACATGGGTTGGACGGGACGTTCAACTTTGGGCGCAGGGCTAGAAGCGATACTGCGCACCCAGCGTGAAGGATGAGTAGTCAAGATCTTCAATCTTGCCGGAAGTCGCCACGTAGGCGGCCGTGAGTCCCACGGAAATTCGGGGCACAATGTAGTAGTCGAAGCCGCCGCCAAAGTGGCCTGTGATGCCGACGTCGTCGTCGCGCTTGCCGCTTTGTTCGAAGCGAAATCGCGTGACCCCCGCTCCAAGAAGCAGGAAGGGCTGGAAGCGAGTCGTCGTCAAGTAACCTTTGAAGTTGCCGTGAAAAGAAAGAATGCTGGCCTCGAGATTCGGACTCACGTCGTTGGAATCGACGCGGTTCAAGTACTCGCATGTCCCTTCGGCTGCGATGTTTGGATGAAAGCGATAGCCAACGGTGAGCGCGAAGCCGATTCCGGTTTCGAAGTTGGGATCACCCGGGTACTTGTCGAATGAATCTTCCGAAAGATCTAGGCCTAGGCTCGCGTAGAAACCCATTTTCGGAGTCTCTTCAGCGAAGGCAAATGTCGGAATGAACGACAGTGTGAACGTCGTTATCAGCAAAACGGTTCCGCAATGCCGCGGAACGAAGTGTTTCCTCACGAGCCAATCCCCATGGATCCCTTTTATGATCATTCTGTTCCTCGATCGGTCTACGACGACGGTTGCTGAACTGCGGGGGGATACGCCGGCGTGGTGTGGGGATATGCTCGCCGACTCTTGGACAAATGACAAGCGCAGTGCGACCCAACGGATTCCGTCGTGGTTCGGAATTTCAGCTGCTTGTAGGAAGCCCCGCCAGCGTCAGCGCTTCATTCAAACGCTCCGGCGTATTGCAGTCGACGAAGCTCGACAGTGTCGGGTCGAAGTTACGGCAAAAGGCTTCGTCCACGACGCGCGCACCGTCCAGTTGGGCGATCGCACGAGGACGGCGTTCGCCGCGGGCCAGCATTGCGTTAATTTCGTCTGTGAGCGATTTTGCGTATACCGCACAGGTCGTCATGTAGTGACCCTCCACGTGGGGGATGACAGCGGAGACATGGTGGGCAGCGTCGAGTAGACCGGCTACAAGTGAAGCCTGCAGCAGAGGGACATCACACGAAACCACAAAGGCTTTCTCGGACGCGATCGCATCGAGGCCGGCGGCGAGCCCCGCGAGGGGGCCATTGCCTTCTGCGGGGTCCCGTGCCACGGGGAGACCCAGCGCTTCGTTTGCGGGGAGCTCCTGTCCTGTTCGCGCAACAAGATGAACTTCGTCTACGCACGAGCCGACGATCCCGGTGATGCGCGCGAGTAAACTCTGGTTCCCGAATGCAAGGCTGGCTTTGTCTTGGCCCATGCGTTCAGAAAACCCTCCGCAAAGAATCAGTGCTGCGTTCGACATCGGTCGACACTAGCGGGTTCGTCCATGTCGAGCTTCCGGCGTATGCTCGCCGTCGATCAGAAAAATGACACGAACTCGCAAGAGGAATCCAAACGATTGACGGATCGCGAACAAGCAAGAGGCGAAGTCGGGCAGTGTGTCGACTGTCTACACGCACGACGGATTAAGAGTGCAAATGGAAGCGAGTTTTATCGCTGTCAGAAGGCAAAGTACGACGAGCGACTCACGGATTACCCGCCACTGCCCGTTCGGTCGTGTCCTGCGTTCGCAAGAGACCCCGCCGTCGTCGATTGAGTGCGGATTCGCAGTCGACTAAGCGCCCGGTGAAAAGTTTACCTGCATCTCTTCGAGTCCGGCGATGAAGTTCGAAGGTCGCAGCGCAAGTTTGGCGCCGTCGGCCACTTCGAGATCCGCCATGCGAGGAAGTACTTCTTCGAAGAACAGCCGCAGTTCGAGTCTTGCGAGGCTTGCCCCAAGGCAGAAATGACGGCCATAGCCTCCGAATGCGACGTGCTCATTCGGGTCGCGTTCGATGTTGAAGCGGGCCGGTTCGTCGAATACGCGCTCATCGCGATTCGCGCTCTGATAGAGCAGCAGTAGCTTGTCGCCCTTACGGATCTGTTGGCCTCGCAATTCCACGTCCCGGGTTGCGGTGCGATTCATATTCTTGATCGGGCTTACCCAGCGCAGCATTTCTTCGACGGCAGTCGGGATCTTGGACGGGTCATCGAGCAGCATCTGTCGTTGCTCGGGATGCCGGATCAGTTCGAGCATTCCGCCGGTCATGACGTGGCGCGTTGTTTCGTCGCCGCCGACCAGGATTAACAAGCTTTCGTGAATAACGTCCTCTTCGTTGAGGCTTTCGCCCGCGATCTTGGCGTTGGTCAAGATTCCGATCAGGTCGTCGAGAGCTGGGTCAAGGCGGCGCTTGGCGATCACATCGCGGGCATATTGTGCATAGTCCGCGCCAGCCATGACTGCACGCTTAAGGGTTTCCCCATCTGCCGTCGAGGAGGTCGCGCCAAGCATGTCCTCGCTCCATTGGAGGAGCCGGTCGCGGTCTTTGGGAAGCACGCCGAGCATGTCGCCAATCACGATCATTGGAAGAGGCGCGGCAATGTCGCGCACGAAGTCGCAATGTCCCTTGGCCGCTACTTTGTCTACGAGTTCGTTGCAGATCGCGCGGATCTTGGGTTCGTGGTCCGCGACTCGGCGGGGGCTGAAGCCTCGATTCACAAGCGTGCGTCGCTTGCGGTGATCGGGGTCGTCCATGTTGATCATTGAGGGGGTGTAGGAACCTGCTTCGGGGCGAGAACCTTCGCCCGAACAAAATGTGCCCGAATCCTTCGACAAGTTTAGGATGTCTTCGTGCAACGTGATGCCCCAGACCTGTGCCTGGTCGTCGTAGTAGACAGGGGCATTCGCGCGCATCCACTCGTACGGTTCGATCGGGTCGTTTCCGTAGAACTCACCGTCGAGTAGCCGGATGTCGTCGCGTGTCGGATGGTTAGCCATGGTCTTCCTCTGTTAACCCATCGGGTACATGATTTTCTTCGACAGCTCGTCGCAGGCGGCGAGGATGTCTGCGGGAATCGTCGCGTTTGCGGCGGTGAGCGTTTCTTCAAGTTGAGCAACGGTCGTTGCGCCGATCAACGTTGACCCAAGAAATTCGCGGGTCAAAGTCCAAGCGGTTGCGAAGGCGGCAACGGTCATGTCGCAGGCGCGCGCGTGTTCTTGCAGTGCGTCTA
>JASDVE010000273.1:0-8293 GCA_041891195.1 Myxococcota bacterium
GGGGGGGGGGGTTGCGGCGGGGGGTGGTGGTGGCGGGGGTGAAATGCCGCCGAAGCACGTGCGCGACCTTGGTGTGGCGACCAAATAAATAAAGAAAACGAAGCGGCCGGACCGCTATAAGGTCCTACTCCACAACGACGACTACACGCCGATGGACTTCGTGGTCAGTATTCTTGTACAGGTTTTTGGGAAGAGTCCCGCAGCTGCCACCCAGATCATGTTGCAGGTGCATCGAGCTGGGATGGGGGTCGCGGGGGTCTATGTACGGGAGATCGCCGAAACGAAGGTTGCCACGGTGCACCGTTTGGCCGAAGAGCGGGGCTACCCCCTGCGGTCTGGCGTTGAGAAAGAATGAGTTGCAAGAGAACAAAGAGAACAAGCGCCTCATGCATGGTTGGAGATTGAAACTGAAATGGCGGGAGTAAGTCGCGAGTTGCAGCTGACATTGCAGTCGGCCTACCAGGAAGCGGTGCACAGGCGTCATGCGTTTGTGACGGTGGAACACCTGTTGTTCGCGCTTCTGCACGACGACGTTGGGGTCGACATCATCCAGAGCTGCGGCGGCAACGTCGAGTCGCTCAAGCAAGACCTCGAACGCTTCTTTCGAGAAGACCTCGAACAACTTCCCGACGACGAAGTCGTCGAAAGCCGACAGACCCTGGCCTTTCACCGCGTGCTCCAGCATGCGGTCGACCACACGACCAGTTCGGAAAAAGACGAAGTTGAAATTGGCGACCTGCTCGTCGCGCTTTACCAAGAGCCCGACTCGTACGCGGTCGTGTTGTTGCGCGCCCAGGAAGTCGATCGTCTCGACTTGCTTCAGTATATTTCGCACGGCGTCGTGAAGACCCGCAATCCGGGGCCCGGCGAACCGATGGACGCGAATAGTCGTGCGGGTGTTGGCGAAGAAACCGAAGGTGTTCCTGCCGACCCGCTGGAAGCGTTTACCGCGAACCTCACCGAACAAGCGGCCGCCGGTGAACTCGATCCGATGATTGGTCGCGGCACCGAACTTGAACGCACCATTCATATCCTCGCGCGCCGACGCAAGAATAACCCGATCTTTGTCGGCGAGACCGGCGTTGGGAAGACGGCGCTCGCCGAAGGTATGGCGCTGCGGATCCACGAGGGCAGGGTGCCTGAAGACCTCGAAGGCGCGGAGATTTTTTCCCTCGACTTGGGTTCGCTGCTCGCTGGCACGCGTTACCGCGGGGACTTCGAAGCGCGCTTTAAGGCTTTGCTTGCCGCGCTCGACGAGCGTCCGACTGCGATCCTCTTCATCGACGAGATCCACACAATCCTCGGTGCGGGTTCCGCGCAAGGCAATACCGTCGACGCATCGAACTTGCTCAAGCCCGTGCTCGCAAATGGCAAGCTGCGTTGCATGGGGTCGACGACGTATCAGGAATATCGTCATTTTGAGCGCGACCGCGCGCTCGCGCGCCGCTTTCAGAAGGTCGACATCGGTGAGCCGTCGAAGGAAGACTGTATCCGCATTTTGAAGGGGCTCGCTTCCCGATACGAAGAGCACCACGGCGTGCGCTACACGAGCGGCGCGCTCAAAGCCTGTGTCGATCTTTCGATGCGTCATATTGGCGATCGCTTTCTGCCCGACAAAGCCATCGACGTAATGGACGAAACCGGCGCGGCGATTCGCTTGCGACCTCGGGGCAAGAAACGAAAGACAGTCGGTGTGCGTGACGTTGAAGCGGTGATTTCCCGCATGGCCCGCATTCCGCTCGAGCGCACACAGGGCGAAGATCGCGAGCGCTTGCTCAAGCTAGAAGCCGATATCAAGAAGGTTGTCTTTGGCCAGGACCCTGCAGTCCAATCCGTTGTACGCGCCGTGAAGCGTTCGCGCGCTGGCTTAGGTGGCACCGACCGGCCGATTGGCTCGTTTCTCTTTACGGGGCCAACGGGGGTCGGAAAGACGGAACTCTCCAAGCAACTGGCCAAGACCCTTGGTGTCCCGTTCATGCGATACGACATGAGCGAGTACATGGAAAAGCACGCGGTGTCGCGCTTGATCGGCGCGCCTCCGGGCTACGTGGGCTACGACCAGGGCGGCCAGTTGATCGAAGACGTGCGCAAGAACCCGTACGCGGTGCTCTTGCTCGACGAGATCGAAAAAGCGCACCCCGACGTGTTCGACATCTTGCTTCAAGTAATGGACCACGCGATCTTGACCGACAACCAGGGGCGGGAGGCGGACTTCCGTCACATCACCTTGATCATGACATCGAATGCCGGCGCCCGCGAAGCGTCGACGACGGCCATTGGTTTCGGGGGTGGTAAGTCGGGCAGTGTTTCAAAGGCGCTCGAGCGATTGTTCAGTCCCGAGTTCCGCAATCGCCTCGACGAGATCGTGATCTTCGAGCCGCTCGAAGCGAGCGTGATGAACCTCGTGGTCGACAAGTTCGTGGGAGAACTCGAAGGGCAACTTGCCGAGCGCAAGATCAGTATCGAACTTGCACCGGCCGCGCGAGAGTTGTTGGCAGAACGTGGCTACGACCCCGACTTTGGTGCGCGGCCCCTCGCACGGATCATTCAGCGCGACATCGTGGACGCCATGGCGGACGAAGTGTTGTTCGGCAGCCTCGACAAGGGCGGGCGTGTCAAGGTTGACGCCGAGGACGGCGAGTTTACGTTCGACTTTTCGTCGTCGTAGTTTGTTAGGGGGACGTTGCTTGGGTCATCGCTGCGTAGCGAGAGGCGCATCGGCTAAACGAGCTTCGTCTTCCACTTGCCGCGCTTAAAGGTGAAAATGAGCACGACACTCCGAGCGAGGTGATCGAAGATCAAGGCGTACCAGATCCACGACACGTCAGATTCCACAATAATCGCGAAGCCAAACGCCAGCGGGACTCGGAAGACCCAATTGCCGATGCAGGCAGCGATGAGGGGCGTGGTAGTGTCGCCGGCCCCTCGATGTGCACCGCCCAAAGTAAACTGAAGCTGGAGCAATGGCTGGGCGAGCGCCAAGGCGAGCATAAATGGGCCGAGTGCCAGGATGACGGCGCGGTCGTCGGTCAACAACCCCGCCAGTTCGTATCGCCATACGGCGACCACGGAGCCGAGGATCACGGCAGTCACGATCGCGAGCGCCGCCGACTGCCAGCCGATGCGTTCGGCTTCGTCGGGTTCGCCGGCGCCTAGCGCTTGTCCGATCAACGTTGCGCACGATTGCGAATAAGCTTGACCTGGGATCCAAGTGAAAGCGAGCAGCGGAATCCCAACGGTGTATGCAGCGACGGACAACGTTCCGTAGTAGTGCCCAAGCACCCAGATGTAACTCAACATCGCGGTGTTCATCACGAGGCGTTCGGCGATCCCTGGGACCGCGATGCGCACGACGTCCCAGGTGTGCCGGTTGAAGGTGATGACGTCGCGAAAGCGAACGCCCAAAGGCGAAGTCTCGTCAGACGGACGCAGCGCAAGCACCAACAAAAATAGCCCGACCATTTGGGAGATCAGCGTCGCGAGGCCCGCTCCCATGAGTTCAAGACGTGGGAAGCCCAGGTAGCCGAAGATCAGGACGCCGTTGAGGGCCAACTTGAAGACCATGACCACCATGGCGATTCGCATCGGCAAACGCATTTCGCGATTCGCGCGAAACCCACTTTCAATCACCAACGCCACCGCCATCAAGACTGAAGACGCAAGCACGAGGTTCAGGTAGGGAAGGGCGGTTTGGGTGACGTCGTCCGCTTGTCCGAGGAACTTGAAAGCCCACGGCGCGGCGAGTGAAATCGGGAGACTCAAGCCTACGCTGAGCGCGACGGCGACTTGGATCGAAGCGCCGAACGCGCGTTGTGCGCGTCGCGGGTCGCGCGCGCCGATGGCCCGGGCCATCAGGGCAACGCATGCGAGGCCAACTGCGAAGAGCGAACTCTGAACGAGGAAAAAGAACTGGGTCGCGATGCCGACAGCGGCGAGGGGAACGGCGGCGCCGCCAGTGTCGTCCCCGAGTCGTCCCACCATTGCGCGGTCGATCATCCCCGCGAGCGTGACCGCACCGGTGGCAAGCATCACTGGCCAGGCGAGGCGCAAGATCTCAGCAATGGCGCCCGTCATGCGCGGTTGCGCCAGACGCTCTCGCAGCGTGATAGGTTGTGACTCGCCGCGGGGCATCGCGCGGGATGCGAGGCCGGTTGCTGGGAGCCCTGGTGCGGACTCGGGGTCGTCCAACTCGTCCGGTCCGGTCGCGATGGGTTGCGACTCAGAATCGGGTTCGTAATCGGGCATGGCGCGGCGCAGCCTATCGGATCCTAAAAGGTGTCGCCGCTCGTTCGTGTTTGGACCTGTAGTTGCCGTAATTCACCGAGCCCAGGCACGTGAGCCATCGGTGTCGTTCGATGTAGATGCTAGAGTCTGTGCCATGAAAATTTTGCTCGCGAGTCCCCGGGGCTTTTGCGCCGGCGTGGACCGCGCCATCGAAATCGTTGAGAGGGCTCTTGAGCGCCACGGTCCGCCGGTATACGTGCGGCACGAGATCGTGCACAACCGCTACGTCGTCGATGCCCTGCGTAAGAAGGGCGCGATCTTCGTCGAAGAACCTTCCGAGGCCCCAGTTGGATCGCAGCTGATCTTCAGCGCCCACGGTGTGTCGCCTCGGGTTCGTGACGAAGCCGTCGCCCACGACCATCACACCATCGACGCAACATGCCCGCTCGTCACCAAGGTGCACGTCGAAGTCAAGCGCATGGTCGAGCAGGATTATGAGATCATCATGATCGGCCACGCGGGTCATGTCGAAGTTGAAGGGACGATGGGGCAAGCGCCCGGACAGATGTACTTGGTCGAAACGGTTGAAGACGTGCAGCAGCTCCAAGTGCGTAACCCTGAGCGCCTGGGTTGTGTCACGCAGACGACGCTTTCGGTTGATGACACGGAGATCGTGAAACAGAGCCTCAAAAAACGCTTCCCAAAGATCGTCTTGCCCAAGCGAGACGACATCTGTTACGCGACCCAGAACCGACAAGACGCCGTCAAAGAGCTAGTAAAGGAAGCGAACCTAGTTTTGATCGTGGGGGCGCCCGCTTCGTCGAATAGCAACCGCCTGGTCGAAGTCGCAGCCAAGCGCGGCATTCCCAGCTACTTGATCCAAAACGCAGACGCGATCGAGTCCATTTGGCTCGAAGGTGTGACCTGTGTTGGGATCAGCGCTGGCGCGTCGACGCCCGAATTTTTGATCCAACAAGTGATCGAGCGATTGAAAACCTTGCAGGAAGGGGATGTCGACGTGCAGTCGCTTCTTGAGGTCGACGAAGGCATGACCTTCAAACTGCCGGCGGAACTGCGCGACTAAACAAAGAACACCTCGCACCTACGGTCGCGGATCCAACCGCGATTGAAAACTGAATAACACAACGCAAAGTATCAATGAACATGGAGGGCCTCCCGATGGCCGACATCGAAACGTTTCGACAAGAAACGCGCAGCTGGCTCGAAGCAAACGCGCCAGAATCGCTTCGCGACTACGGCACCGCCAATCTAGACAGCTACACGTGGGGCGGCCGCAATGCGAAGTTCGCGACACCGGACCACAAGGTCTGGATGGACGTGATGGCCGAAAAACAGTGGACGGCGCCGACCTGGCCGGTCGAATACGGAGGCGGTGGGCTTGACAAGCAAGAGGCCAAAGTACTCGCCGAAGAAATTGGACGCCTCGGGTTGCCCGCAGCGGTGGATGGTTTCGGTTTTACGATGATCGGCCCGGTATTGCTTCAGTTTGGCAATGAAGAACAAAAAAAAACGCACCTGCGACGCATTTGCCGCGGCGAGATCCGCTGGTGCCAGGGTTATTCCGAACCCGGCGCTGGCTCCGACCTCGCATCGGTGCAGACCAAGGCTGTGCGCGAAGGCGAAGAGTTCGTCATCAACGGGCAAAAGGTCTGGACTTCATATGCAGACCACAGCGACTGGATCTTCGCACTCGTGCGTAGCAACCCAGACGTGAAGAACCAAGAAGGCATCACGTTTATCTTGATCGACATGGCGACTCCGGGCGTGAGCGTGAGCCCCATTCCATTGATCAGTGGGAAGTCGCCCTTTTGCGAAACCCATTTCGAAGATGTGCGCGTGCCGGTCGGAAACGTCATTCACAAGATCGATGCCGGATGGACCGTCGCAAAGGCATTGCTCGGCCACGAACGAACGATGATCGCTCAGGTGTTCGGTGGTGGCGGGGGGAACAAGCAGGGGCGTGGCACGCTGGTTGAGATGGCGAGCAAATATCTCGGGGAAGAAGACGGCAAACTCGCCGATCCGATTTTTCGCCACGACGTTGCGCAGTCTGAAATGGACGCGGCCAAGTTTCGCTACGCGGCCCAGCGCATGAACGACCAAGCTAGGGCGGGGCATCAGCCCGGCGCCGAAAGCTCGATGTTCAAGGTCCTCGGTACCGAAAACAACATGCGTCGCAGCGAACTCGAAGTTCGCCTCGCTGGACCGCAGGGGTTGGGTTGGGAAGGGCCGGGCTTTGAGCCCGAAGAACTCGACCGCACCCGTGCTTGGCTTCGCACCCGAGGCAACAGCATCGAGGGCGGCACGACTGAAATCCAACTCAACATTTTGGCAAAGCACGTGCTTGGCCTTCCGGACTAATCAAAATGAACCTTTCGCTTACAGATGAACAACAATTGATCGCCGAAACCGCGTCGGACTTTCTGACCGAAAAATCGCCGATCGCTCGATTTCGTGCCCTGCGTGATAGCGGTGACGAAGTCGGCTACTCCAAAGCCCTCTGGAAAGAAATGGCAGAGCTTGGCTGGGCCGGGATTCCCTTCGACGAGAAGAACGGCGGTGCCGACATGGGCATGGCCGAGTTGATCACCGTACTCGAAGCCGCGGGTGCATGTCTCGCACCCGAGCCCTTCATCTCCAGCATCTTGCTGGGCGGGCAGGCGCTTTCGCTCGCCGGTAGTGATGAGCAGAAGAAGACGTGGCTCGATCCGATGATCGAAGGTTCGACCTGTCTTGCGCTTGCGGCGCAGGAAACCGGGAGTCGTTACAACCTTGCTCACGTGTCGACCCAGGCCGAGCGCGATGGAGACACGTACAAGATCACCGGTGAGAAGATCCAAGTGATCGACGGCCACGCCGCCGACCACATCGTCGTGAGTGTGCGAACCAGCGGCGGCGAGAGCGACGAAGCGGGCATCAGCCTGTTCGTTGTTGCGGCCGACGCAGCAGGACTCACTCGAACAAGACAGCATCGTGTCGACCATCGGAGTGCTGCGCTTTTGCAGTTGGACGGTGTTTCCGTCGATGCAAGCGCACGGCTCGGCGAAGAGGGCGCAGGGCTCGAGATCTTGCGCCAGGTAACCGACCTGGCCACGGTGGGACTCTGCGCAGAGATGCTCGGCGGAATGAACCAAGCCTTCCAGAGTGCCTTGGGGCATTTGAAGGAACGAGAGCAGTTCGGTGTGAAGATCGGCACGTTCCAGGCGCTCAAGCATCGCGCGGCACGCGTCTTCATGGACATCGAACTCTGTCGTTCTTCGGTGATGGCGGCCGCCCGTGCCCTTGACGAAGGAGATGACAACGCGGCCCAGCTCGTTTCGCTTGCAAAAGCCACGTGCTCCGATGCGTACGTTCACGCCGCGAATGAATCGGTTCAATTCTTCGGCGGAGTCGGGGTGACCGACGAATACGACGTCGGCTTTTACATGAAGCGCGCACGAGTGTGCGAACTTACCTTTGGAGATGCAGCTTTCCACCGGGACCGCTGGGCGAGTCTTCGCAACTACTAGGTTTGCGTCGGTCGGAACGATCGAATACGAAAGCAAGACCCACAAGGAGCCAGACATTGTCGAGCGACCCCGCAAAGTTCACCGCTACTGAGAGATTCCTTCGCACTTGCCGAGGAGAGGCCGTCGATCGTCCGCCGGTGTGGTTGATGCGACAGGCAGGACGCTACTTGCCCGAATACCGAGAGGTTCGCAAAGGCGTCACCTTCTTGGAAATGTGCCGGGACGTAGACCGCGCGGTCGAAGTGTCCTTGCAGCCGATCGATCTCGTAGGCAGTGAAGCCGTCATCATGTTCCAGGACATCTTCACCCCGATCCCCGCGATGGGGGTGGATCTCGACTTCGCTCCGGGCCCCGTGCTCGCTGAGCCCATTCGCTCGGCAGAACAAGTCGACAAGCTCCGGGTTCCCGAACCGCGTGAAAGCGTTCCCTTCGTATTCGAGATCTTAAAAACGCTGCGTCGCGAACTGGAAGCGCGGCAGGTCCCGCTTCTCGGCTTCGCAGGCGCACCGTTTACCCTCGCGGCCTACATGGTCGAAGGC
>JASDVE010000273.1:8303-13161 GCA_041891195.1 Myxococcota bacterium
ACGTAAAACGCATGATGTACCGAGAGCCCGAGATCTTGAATGCATTGCTCGACAAGCTCACCGAAAGTTCAGTGGGCTACCTCAACGCGCAAATCGAAGCGGGCGCGCAGGCGGTTCAAATCTTCGACACTTGGGCGGGCTTGCTCACTGCTGCGGAATACCGCGAATGGGTTTTGCCGCGACACCAAGAGATCGCGCAGCGGGTGAACCGCGACCAAGCGCCATTGATTCTCTACATCAACAATGGTGCTCACCTGCTTGACGACTCGGTGGAGTCGGGTGTCGATGTTCTGTCCCTCGACTGGCGCGTCGATCTCGCCGATGCGGCGCGTCGCCACGGCCAGCGCGTGGCACTCCAAGGCAACATGGATCCGTCGGTGCTTGCGGCGCCGCCCGAGAAGATCGCCGCCATGGTGCGGGACCTGGCGCGAGACGCTGCACCCGCAAAGGGTTACGTGGCAAACCTTGGGCACGGTTGTCTTCCGGGGACTCCCGTGGAAGGCGTTCGTGCCTTCACAGAGGCGGTGCGTTCGCTCTAGCTCGCGCGCTCGCGAACCATCGACACTACGCCATCCACCCAAGTCGGCTCGGCGTTGACGCATGGCACGAGGTAGAGCGCCTCGCCCCCGAGTTCTTTCCACTGGGTGCGCGCGCGGATGCCGATTTCTTCGACGGTCTCGAGACAGTCCGCGACAAACGAAGGGCAAAGAACGACCGGCCGCTTGATCCCGCGGGCCGCAAGTTCAGGCAAGACGACGACAAGGTCGGGATCAAGCCACGGCGTACGCCCAAGCCGCGACTGAAACACGATGGAGGTGTTTTCTGCTGCGAGGCCCAGCGTTTTAACTAATGCACGCGTCGTCGCAAAACAATGCGCTCGGTAGCAATTTTGATTCTCGGGGCAGGCCGCATCGCAACAATCGGGCTTTTCGAGACAGTGCTGCCCCCCGGTGTCGAGGTCTCGGACCTGTTGTTCGGGAAGTCCGTGGTAGCTGAAGATCACGTGGTCTGGCTTTTCTTCTTCGAGGATAGGACGTGCAACCTCGGCGATGGCGTCGCACAGACGCGGATCGTCCGGGAAGGCGCCGATCGTTGTAACTGGCGGAACGTTTTGCTTGCCCTGAAGCACCCGTTTCACTTCGGCCAGTGCGCTCCCAGTCGACGCCGTGGCGTACTGCGGAAAGAGAGGAAGCACGACGATCGACGAGGGCTCCCGCTCGAGCAACGAATTGAGCCCGCTCTCGATACTCGGAGAGCCGTACCGCATGGCGAGTTCGACGTGGAATCCGTCGCCCAGCTTTTTGCTCACCTCTTTAGATAGTTCACGCCCATAGTGAAGCAGCGGCGATCCCTCGGGCATCCAAATGCTTTGGTACGCGGCCGCCGAGGTTTTGGGCCGAAAAGGCAAGATCACGAGGTTGAGCAGTAACCAGCGCAGGGGCTGAGGGATCGTGATCACGAGTGGGTCCGAGAGGAACTGACGCAGGTAGCGTCTGACGTCGCGAACACTGGGTGAGTCGGGCGTCCCGAGGTTCAGCAACAGAACACCAACGGATTGGTTTGACTTCGACATCTGTCGAGGATGCCACATGTGCTCCGCAGTTGGGGATAACTCGAATCGAAAACTGAAGGGGAAGGGGAAGGATGGCCGCGGGGCATTCGACAGCGGTGTCTCCGCGAGCCTCGACCTCCACGCCATTTTGATCACCGGCTTTGCTTCTAAAGATCTGCTTCAAGAGTCCGACCGCGGTGGCGTGGTGGAGTTCCTCGAAAAGCCCTTCGATTTAGATGAACTCCGGCGCGCAGTGCAGAACGCTTCCCAGGCCGAAAAAATACCGGGCGACAACGCCACGCGCGGCGTTCGGGTTGCGTCTAGTCCTTTGGGCTGACGGACTCTTGTTGCCGGTATGGCCCTTGATGCCACTTCCCGAGCCACGCCGACAACGCGATGTAGTACGCGGGGTAGGACAGGGTAATTTCGACGATGTGGTACTGGGTGGCAAATTCTGGGTAGCGGATCGTCCAGGCCACCACGATGCTCCACACGAGCCCGCCAATGCAGGTGCTGTTGCGAAGCACTTTCATCTTGCTCGGGTAGATGTATTTGAGCGGGACGAAGACCGCGACCGACAGGCCCAGCAACCACGCGTCGCCGGCAGCGGGCGACAGGTCCATCATCCAGAGATAAATCGCAAGAACGTTCCAGTACGATGGAAATCCCAGAAAGAAGTCGTCTTCGGTTTTGGCGTCGAGTTGCGAAAAGCCGTAGCTGCTGGCGAGCACCGGCAGCGCGATAAAGAACCAGTGCGTCAGGCTCCCCGCAGCGGCCATGAATACCACGGGCACGATCACGAAATTGACGAAGTCGATGATGTCGTCGAGTCGTCGTCCGTCCACCCTAGGCAAGACGTCCGAAACGCCAACGAGACGCGCCAGTGAGCCGTCGACGGAGTCGATCGCCATGGTCAGAAGCATCATGATACCGGCGAAGGGCAAATCGCCTCGCGCGATCGCAACGAGGGCGAGTGTGCCGAACACGCCACCGCTCGCGGTGAACAAGTGCACGCCCCAGGCGAGGAGCTTGCGTTGCGGCTGATACTCCTGAGCGGACATCGCGATTCCAGTTTAGTGTCGAGTGATTCGAACGTGCCCGCCGATCGGGTCGGGGCCTCTATAATATACAGCAGGAGCGCGGGATCGAGGTGCGTTTTGCGTCCCGGGCGAGTAGTCTCGGCGCCGTTGCGTTGCTTCCGACTCCGCTGAGCTTGCGACGCAGTTCAAGATGCGGGACGGGATGCCGATCTCGAAAGAGGTAGAGCGGACGACAAGGCTATTTGATTTTCACGGCGTGAGGGTGGGCGCCGCTTACAGGCGCTGAGCGCAGGAATGGGGTTCGATGTCAGTTTCGGTTGAGGTTCCAAGTCTCGGAGAAAGCGTGATCGAGGGAACCGTCGCGCGATGGTTGGTCAACGAGGGTGACACCGTCACTTTGGACCAAATTATCGTCGAGTTGACGACGGACAAAGTCGACGTCGAAATCCCCTCGCCTTGCGCGGGTGTTGTTGGGAAAATCTTGGCGGCGGTCGACGAGACGGTCGAAGTCGGCGCGCCGTTGGCGGTGATCGACGAGACCGGCGCGGGCGCCGGTGTTTCAGAAGCACCCGCTTCGCCACAACAGACGCAATTGGCGCCACCGCAGTCGACACCGACCGAAGCAAAATCCGCGGCACCCCGTAACCCAGCACCGCCGCCGACTCCGCTTGCGACCCGTGCAGCGAGTGCGGCAGGGATCGACCCCAACACTGTGAGCGGAAGCGGTGCGCATGGCCGCGTGACGCGTGCCGACGTGAGCGCACAAGCATCAGCACCATCAGCCTCTCCCGCACCCCCCGCACCCCCCGCACCCCCCGCACAAGCTCCAATGCCGAGTCCACCTGACCTTGTTGCCCCCGTTCGATCCGCCGCACCCGCGGCCCGGCGCGCAAGTGCGCAGAGTTTTGGGACCGGTGTCGAAGAAGGGGATCGCGTTGTTCCCATGACGCGGCTGCGCAAACTCGTTGCCGACCACATGGTGTATTCGAAGCGCACAAGTCCCCATGTCGGCGCTGTCGCTGAGATCGACATGAGCGCGGTGTCGAATTTACGCAAAGCCAACAAAGCGGACTTCGAAAAGACCCAAGGGATCGGGCTCACCTTCCTTCCGTTCATTGTGCACGCGGTCGTGCGTGCGCTGCGCGAGAACCCGGCTTTGAATGCTTCGGTGATCGAAGACTCGATCGTCGAGCGGCGCGCGGTCAACATTGGGATCGCCGTTGAGACCGAAAAAGGGCTCATGGTCCCAGTCATCCGCAACGCAGACCGTCTTTCCCTCGCCGGGGTGGCGGCGGCGATCGAAGATCTTTCGACGCGGGCTCGAACGAAGAAGCTCTCTGCCGACGACTTGCGCGGGGGTACGTTCACCATCTCGAACCCAGGTCGCAAAGGAAATCTTTACGGCTTCGCGATCATCAACCAGCCCCAGGTTGGCATTTTGCGCATGGGCGAAATGATAAAGCGCCCCGTGGTGAGAACCGTGAACGGTGAAGACGCGATCGTGATTCGTGCCATGATGCACTTGGCGCTGTCTTACGATCATCGCGCCGTCGACGGATCGCCCGCGAACGCGTTCCTCTTCCGCGTCCGCGAGCTGCTCGAAAGCGCGGACTTCGATCTCTAGTCATGCCGGCCGAGCCGCGCACAAAGGAGCTGAGCTCGCCCCCTGGGCAACCGCTTCGCGTCGACTGGCTCGGTAGCGTTCCGTATCGCGACGGACTCGCGCGGCAGGAAGCTGCGATGGCTGACGTGCGCGTCGGCGGCGCCGACCGTCTGCTCCTGCTCGAACATCCGCCAGTGATCACGCTGGGGCGCAGCACGGACCGCGCGCACTTGCTTGAAGATGAAGTTGCGCTTGCGGCTCGCGGGGTTGCCGTCGAAGAAGTACGACGAGGTGGCGATGTGACGTATCACGGTCCTGGCCAGCTCGTCGGTTACTTAATTTTAAACTTGCGCCTTCGCGGAGCGGTTGACGTGCACCGATTTGTACGAGATCTCGAAACTGCGCTGATCACCGCAACGGCCTCATTGGGGGTGAAGACCACGACCGTTCCCGGACGAACCGGAGTGTTCGTCGCGCCGGAGATCGGCCGCCCAACCCAGAAGATTGCATCGATTGGTGTCGGGGTTCGTCACTGGATCACGTATCACGGTTTTGCACTGAACGTTGACGTCGATCTGAGTGGGTTCGATGCCATCGTGCCGTGTGGTCTCGCGGACGTCACGATGACGTCTCTCGCAGAGCAGGGCGGGGATGGTCCTCTCG
>JASDVE010000273.1:13171-15347 GCA_041891195.1 Myxococcota bacterium
CCGGGCTCCTGATCTCAGGACACTGCTTGCATGAGTGACCCGCAAACCAAGCCTGCCAATCTCGACCACGCGATCGAAGAAGCGAACCAGCCCCCGTTCGCGAAGGGGCCTCCGCCGCTTTCGTCGTTTGATTTAGTGCTTCATCACGACGGCTCGTGGACCCACGAAGGGCAGTCGTTTCGCAACCAACGTCGGCGAGACAAGTTCGATGTCTCCGTGCGCTACCTCCCGGAAGAGGGCGGTGTGCATGTCGTGCAGATCGGTCGCTTTCGCGGACTCGTCGACGTTGAAGAGGCAGGGTTTTTCGTAGAGGACATCGACCTCGCTCGCGGAAAAGTGAAGTTGTCCGACTTAGGCGAAGACACGATGGACATTGCATCGCTGACCACGTCGCCGATCGACGGTGCGCTGCTTTGTCGTGTCAAACACGACCTTGAACCGAAAGGTGTCTTGGCGCGCTTCACTCACCGCGCGCAGTCCGAGTTTATGAACGCGGTTGAGGACTCCGGCGAAACGATCGAAGTCGCGGGCAAGCAAGTCGCCTTGCCGGCGTTGTAGTTGTAGTAGTTGTAGTAGTTGTTGTAGTTGTAGTAGTAGTTGTTGTTGTTGTTGTTGAAGGTTTTGAAGCTGTTGTGAGCGCGGCGACTAAAGCGCACGTGCGACGGCAATGCCCGCCATCACCGCGAATACGCATGCCACAACGCTGCCGGCGGCATTTGCGGTCGCGTGCAACATCTTTCCGCTTTCGATCAGCTTCATGGTTTCAAAGCTGAACGTGGAAAACGTCGTAAACGCACCGAGTAAACCCGTCACCCAAAACAGGCGTACCGTTGGCGAACTGATGCCGCGCTGATCGAGCCACGTCGCAACCATGCCCATGACGAAACAGCCGAGAACATTGACCGCGAGTGTCCCCAACGGGAAGCTCGCCGTCATGCGCTGATCGACCGAGATCGACAGCGCGTAGCGAAGAATTGAACCGACTCCGCCCCCCGCCATCAGTGCCAACCATTTCATTTGCTACCTCGATTTTTGGGCCCATCGCTCGGATGGCACATCGCTTCGCGATGCCATTGCTAGCAATCATCGCAGTCGGAGGCCCGTCCACCGTAAGATCTGATTTTGCCCCAAAAAATTGACGCCAAGACGCAGGCGAGGTAACTCCTAGCTCCCGGTTATCCGGTTGCCGGCCTCCCCACTTCGACCCCACGTCGAACCGGAGGTCCCGGCAGCGAGTAGTCGGATGGCGGCGTAGCCAAGTGGTAAGGCACGGGCCTGCAAAGCCCCGATCGCCGGTTCGAATCCGGCCGCCGCCTCCAACTTACTCGGGAACGTTGAGGGAATTCTGTCCTGTTCGGCCGCGCTGCGTGATTTTTCCCTCACGCAGATCCGACTCAATCACGGACGACGGTCCTTCAAGCGAGTCGCGCAGAATGCTCCACACCGGCCTCCTTTCCCGGCATCACCTGCGTCGTTGGCGAGAAACCTTTGCCGATGGCTCCAGCGATCGTATTGAAGGCTTCGGGTACCTGCAGCAGCACCTTTCTCTTTGAGGTTTCCGGACTCTTAAAACGGGGCACGACGATTTTGCAACTCGAAAAGCCGATGCGCCCGCGCAGGTCCCGGACGTTGTCCGGGCTGTTGTTCACGATGGAGACGTTCGGCGTGTAGTCGATTTGCTCGTCGAACGGCCACATTTCGCAATGGCGCTCGTTCGGCACATGGATGTAGATGAGTCCTCCGGGTTGAGAAGCTCGTAGCTTCAAGTGAGGATGCGTCGAGGGTGCGCCGATATGATCACGCACGTTGCGTTACCGATGCGCCTCGCGTGCACTTTCTCCACGTCTGTGCTCGGAGTTTCGGTCGCTATCGTATCGGACAGGCGCGCGTAAGTAACCCAAGGCTACTGCGCGGCCACGGAGAGGAATATGGACGAGCGGTTGTGGAGCCGGCTAAGGCTTGTCGATATCGCGATCTGCCGATTCTCACGACGGGAAGATGACTGCGGTCTCACGGCCTGGAGATTGCTATTTTTCGCGAACGCTGAGTTGGGAGCCGGGTAAATGGAAGAAGCGATTTCGTTTCTGAATACGACATGGGAAATCGCGTTCGCCAAGTTCACCAATCCCACGAGCCGGCTGCAGTGGAGATACCTGCTGTTAATACCGCTATTGGG
>JASDVE010000274.1:0-15267 GCA_041891195.1 Myxococcota bacterium
TATCGCATCCTCGCCGCACAACGTTGGGGCGACCTCGGCGACGGGCACATCAGCGCGCGGGACCCGAAACGCACCGATTGCTTCTGGATGCTCCGCTATGGGGTCTCCTACCACGAGGCCATGACGAGTGACCTGGTACTGGTCGGACCCAACGGCGAGTTGGTCGAAGGCGAAGGCATCATCAACGTTGCCGGCTACTACATCCATCACCCCATCCTTGCGGCACGCCCCGATCTCGTGAGCGTGACCCACGTCCATACAGGTTGGGGCACACCGTTTTCAGCCGAAGTGCGACCCATCGAACCGATCACGCAAGAGTCATGCGTTTTCTTCGAGGACCACGCAATCTTCGACAACGAAGAAGTTCAAGTTCAAAGCACAGTGGCGGGTGGACTCATCGCGGAAGCCCTGGGAAACAATCGCGCCATTATTCTTCGCAATCACGGTTTGCTCACGACGGGTACACGTGTCGACGAAGCCGTCGGAACTTTTGTGATGATGGAGCGTGTCGCGGAAGCCCACATGAAGGCTCGCGACGCAAAGCCGATCTCCGCGGAAGCCGCCCGCTATGCGAAAAAGGACCTCAGTCGCTTCGGTGCGGGACGTCCAGGTTTCTGGTCACTCGTATCGCGACATATTGGTGAGCCGTCGGCCGTCGTTGGATAGGGTCGCGTCCCGAGCAGTATGAAGCCCTGACGCGTGTAATTTGTCGCCAACGAACACGACTAGCGAAACCACCGCGCGCTACGCTCGCCCGCCAATTCAAGCGCCATCACTAAAGCGTGATGCCGGGAGACAGCATGATGTGCGGGATTCAAATCGATGACTAGGCATGGCCGAACACTGGCTGCGAGCGTTTTGCTCATCGCGTTAGCGGCATACGCCCAGAACGCATTCGCCCAAGACATGAGTGAACTAGGCCCTGCCCCTCAAACCGACAACGGCAGGTTCGACAACTGGGCAGGGAAACTTCCACATGGAAAAACTTCGACACGTCTGAGGTTCCTTTGGGAGCACGCACTGGGGCGCTACGCCGAACGTACGGGCGCCCCCGAGCGCATCGCGAACGACGGAAAGTTCCTACGAGAAAACGCAAAGCTAGGCACACCCACCGTTACCTGGGTCGGCCATGCAACCGTGCTCGTGCAAATGGATCACGTGACATTTCTCACGGATCCCACCTGGTCTGACACCGCGAGCCCGGTTTCTTTTGCCGGACCAAAACGCTTCGTCGCACCGGGCATCGCGATCGAGGACTTGCCAGCGATCGACTTCGTAGTGGTTTCCCATAACCACTACGACCACCTCGACTTGTCCACCCTTGTGACGCTCGCCGAACGCAGCCCCGATACCCGCTTCTTCGTTCCCCTCAAAAACGAGCGGCTCCTCAGGAAGAAAGGCATCGAGAACGTGACGGCGCTGGACTGGGGCCAGTTCGCCGAGGTTGGCGACGTGCGGGTTTACTGCCTGCCCGCGCAACACTGGAGCAAGCGCAGCCTCACAGATGACCTCAAAAACCTTTGGTCGTCATGGGCTGTCGTGGGCCCTGAGCGACGCTTCTACTTTGCGGGAGACACCGGCTACTTCGAAGGCTTCGCAAAAATCGCAAAGGCACTGGGCCCTTTCGACCTTGCAGCGCTTCCGGTGGGAGCATACGAACCAGCGGACATGATGAAGCATTCGCACATGAACCCGGAGGAAGCCGTGCAGGCCGCGGTCGACCTCAACACAAAGGTCACACTCGCGGTGCATTACGGGACCTTCGACCTGGCGAACGAACCACTCGACGACCCACCAAAGCGCTTTCTCAAAGCCGCGGACACCCAACTTCCCGTAGGTTCCGCTTGGGTGTTTCGCATCGGAGAGACGCGACCCTTTTAGCTTCGCGGCCTAGCTCGCGGTGATGGGCACCAACGTAATTTCCACACGACGGTTCTGAAGACGCCCCTCAGGCGTTGCGTTGTCGGCGATGGGCTGGCGCTCACCGAACTTCAACACGATAAATCGATCCGCTTCAATCGCCTGCCCTACGAGGAATTTCGCCACGGTCTCTGCGCGACGTCCCGACAACTGGAGGTTGTACGCGTCTTCGCCTGTGCTGTCCGTGTGACCCGCAATTTCAACCAAGGTCTGCTTGTATTCGGCAAGCACCAGAGCGACAGAACTCAGCACCTCGTCGAAACTCGGGTTCAAGGAGTCGCTGCCCGTTGCAAAGGTCACGTTGCCGGGCATGTTGAGCAGGATCTCGTCGCCTTCGCGCGTCACGCTAACGCCGGAATTCTGCAGTCGTTCCCGGAGCGTCGCTTCCTGGCTGTCCATATAAATGCCGACCGAACCGCCACCGAGTGCGCCGATGCCTGCACCAATGAGTGCACGCTTCTTGCGTTCGCGACCGTTGTCGCCGGTGACCGCACCGATGCCTGCTCCGATGCCCGCGCCGAAGAGCGCGCCAAGGGCGCCCTTGCTGATCTTTCGCTCGCCCGTGTACGGGTCGGTGACACACCCCGACAGCGCAAACAGAATCGCTGCACTCGTAAGGGTTGCTGCAAGTTTTTTGAAAGAAACACTTTGCATGACGGTGATCTCCTGTTGATTCGATCGAAAATGCGTCGTTTGCCTTGCGCACCGCTTCGCGCGATTCCGCGGACCCCGACGCGAACAATCCGCGCAGTTCGTAGCACTCCCGTCACGAATTTGAAGTGGCCAAGGCAGAGCCTATTGCCGAACCTGCACCCCTTGTACTACTTGATACTCACGCACCCCGGTCCCCGGGCAATCCTTCCTAGGGACCTTTTGAGGCAATTTGGCGGAATATTGTAATGAGTTCGCGAAAGCAGTTCATCGGTTTCTCTCTTTTTCTTGTGACGGCGATCTCAGTGCTCCCGATCGTGGCGGGTGCGGCTGACGACGCGTTGAGCAAACGAGCATTGGCCATATTCGGAACGCTCCCCACTTCGGCCGACAACCCCGACAATCCTTCTACCGCCGCGCGAGTGGCTCTTGGCGGCGCTCTCTACTCAGACCCGCGACTGTCCAAGAACCACGACATCTCGTGTGCCAGCTGTCACCAGCTCGACCGCTTCGGTGTTGATGGCGAACCCACGTCGCCAGGTCACCAAGGGCAGCGCGGCGGACGAAACTCTCCCACATCCTTTAACGCCGCACTGCACATCGCTCAATTCTGGGACGGCCGCGAACCCGACGTCGAAGCCCAAGCCAAAGGCCCGGTACTGAATTCAATTGAAATGGCGATGCCCGATGCGGCAGCCGTTGAAGCGGTACTGCGTTCGATTCCAGGATACGCGCCCATGTTTGAAGCGGCGTTCGCCGGATCGAATTCGGACGTTTCATTCGACAACATGGCCCTCGCGATCGCCGCTTTCGAGCGCAAACTCATCACTCCAGGCGCTTTTGATGCGTTTATGTCGGGCGACGTGACCGCACTCGACGACGCACAGCGTCGCGGCCTCGAGTTGTTCATGGACACGGGCTGCATCACATGCCACAACGGAGCCGCAGTCGGTGGCGGCACATTCCAAAAACTCGGCCTCGTTGAAGCGTACGTAACGGCAGACCAGGGTCGCTTCGAAGTCACCGGAAATGAAAGTGACCGATATGTCTTCAAAGTTCCATCGCTGAGAAACATCGAAAAGACTGGGCCATATTTCCATGACGGTTCGATCGCAACCCTCGATGAAACCGTGCGTTTGATGGCACGCCATCAACTCGGCAAAGCACTCAGCGATGCGGAAGTTACCGACATGCTGGCGTTCCTCACCAGCCTGACGGGCAGCGTCGACCCGAGCCTTCTCGCTCCGCCGTCACTCCCGAAGAGCGGACCCAATACACCAAAGCCCGACCCGACCTGATCGGACAGCGTCCTAGTGGCGCGGAGCCGGCAACGTGAAAACAAACTTCGAGCCAATGTTCAGTCGGCTCTCGACGTGGATCAATCCGCCTTGCGCACTCACCAAGTGCTTCACGATCGAGAGCCCTAGCCCCGTACTGCCGAGCACGCGAGATCGCGCCGCGTCGACGCGATAAAAGCGCTCGAAGATTCGTTCGAGATCGTCTTCAGGGATCCCGATCCCAGTATCCGCAACGACGACCTCAAGCATGGCCGACTTGGACTCGATCGTGATGTCGACCCGTGATCCTGCGTTGGAATACCGCGCTGCATTGCCGACGAGATTCGTGAGAATTTGTTCGAGCGCCCCGCGATCTGCGACGCAGGTCGTTTTCCCCTTCACTTCGAGTTTCACCGTAATATCCGCTTCTTTGAACCGCGGCTCAAAATCAAGTATGACCGTTTCGGCGATCCGGGCCGCATCGACTTCTCCCAACTCAAGTCTGGAGCTTCCACTTTCGATGCGCGAAAGGATCAGGAGGTCATCAACCAGATCCGACATACGTTTCACGTTGCGAACAATGACGTCGAGATACTTCGCCTGATCTTCTGGGCTCGAATCTCCTTGGACAAGCGTGTCGGCGAACCCCCCGATCGATGTCAAAGGCGTGCGGAGTTCGTGGGATGCATTCGCGATGAAGTCGCGTCGCACATCGTCGACTCGGCGCAATTCGGTGACGTCGTGGAAAACCACCACCGTCCCCGACCGCGGCTCAGTGTCGGGAAAACGCGAAGCATGCATGAGCAACATACGGGTCTTCTCCGCATAGATTTCAACTTCGCGCACCACGACTTCGTTCCGTGAAGCCGCGTCTTGAATCGCAGTATCGACTTCGGCAGAGCGAATAACTTCGGGCACTGTGCGGCCCTCGTAGTCGGCCCACACCGAGAGCATTTCACGACCGCGCGGGTTGATGAGAATCAATTTCCGGTCACGGTCGATCACCAATACACCTTCCACCATGCTCGCAAGCACCGCTTCAAGTTGCGCCTTGCCTCTGACCGCATCATCCATGGTGTTTCGCATTTGCCGGGACATGTGATTAATAGATGCAGCAATATCTCCGCGCTCGTCTCGGGTGTCCCAGCGCAAGCGTCGGTCGAGCTGGCCTGAAGCGACGTCAGACACAACCTCTCTTAGTTCTCGAATGGGACGCAGACTAAAAGCCGAGAGGACCGCGGACAGACCCAATGCGCCCAACAACCCCAATAGCCCAGCGATGATTAACTCTCGTCGCAGTTGCGCAGAAGCCGCGTCGATTTGATCGAGGTTGAGGGCGAGCCGAACGATACCTTTCGCTTTGGTGACGTCTGCGGCGATGCCTCGATTGTTTTCGTCACCTCGCACGGATACCGCGTAGTAGAAAAGCTTGCGTTTGAGGGTGTCGCTGTGGCGAATGCTGATCCCAACACCGCGGGCGACCGCGGCAATGATCTCGGGGCGATCGGCATGATTCGACAGCGCCGCGACTCCCGATTCGGGCACTTCGGAATCCGCAAGGACTCGACCGGCCGGTGTAATGAAGCTGACGCGCGCACCGCTCGATTCAGCGCTTCTGTCTGCGATGGCCTGTAACGCCCGGGCGCTCTCTTCATCGAAGGCTGTTGTCTCGACGAGTTGCACCACCAATCGCGTCTGACGTTCGAGACTAGTCTGGATGCTATCGAGCGCACGCTCGCGCAAACCGCGTTCGGCGAGCACCCCGGTCGCACCGACGACCAAGGCGACCAACAACGCCAACGCGCTCATGATTTTGAGTTGCATTCTCGACATGCACGAACCTTCGCCCTCTTGATGACTTCAGTCGACGAACCGGTAGCCGAGCCCGCGAACGGTATCGATGTAGTCGCCCGCCGTGCCAATTTTCTCTCGCAGGCGTTTCATATGTGTGTCTACAGTGCGCAGAGTCACCATGATGTCGCTGCCCCAACATTCATCGAGCAGTTGCTCTCGAGACTGTATCCGTCCACGACGTCTCATTAGCGATGCAAGCAAGTTGAATTCTTTCGGGGTGAGTTCGACTTCTACGGCTTCCACCGTACAGCGATGCCGGTCCAAATCGAGAACGAGTATGCCGGCTTCGAGTATTTGCTTCTCTGGCCCATGGCTCCCATCGCTTCTGCGAAGTACGGCCTTCACCCTCAAACCGAGCTCGCGAGGACTAAACGGTTTAGTGACATAGTCGTCGGCGCCGAGTTCAAACCCGACCACGCGGTCGGCCTCTTCGGAGCGCGCAGTCAACATCACCACGGGAACGTCGGCTGTTTCTGCCTGACTTCGCAAGAGTCCACAAACTTGGGCGCCGGACATGTCGGGAAGCATCAGGTCGAGCACAACGAGGTCAGGAATACGCTGGGCGATCTTTTCTAGCGCCTCCGACCCGGTCGCGGCAGTTTCCACGGTAAAGCCCTCGCGATCGAGACTAAGCCGTACGAGTTCGAGAACGTCGGGTTCGTCGTCGACGACTAGGATCCGTTTGCTCACCTGTTAATCTTCTCCGCGTGTTTCAGGTTCAAGGACTTGGCGAACAAGGCCGCGTCTCCCACGATTTTCGTTGCGAGGTCATTGTCCCAGTTTAGGGTCAAGCGGCCTCCCACGGTCTGTTCGTCGTACGCGCCCCCGAACGGCAGTCCTTTAGATTTTCCATGCAGACGGATAGCCATCTTTTGTGACAAGATGGTGACAGCCGCGACACAGATCGATACATCCCGATCGAAGCGGAAATTCTAGCTTGGTCACGTGAATCTCACAGGGAGGCAACGTGCGCACACGCAAGCCAGCTGCACCTGAGGGACTTTGATGCATTTGTGTCTAGGCCCCAAGCTACTATTTGCGTCCACAACGGAGGCAGGTTGGTGGATCGCAGGATTCTTCTCATTGGCGCCGGACATAGCCACATCGAAGTCATTCGGCGCTGGTCGGAAGATAAGATTCCCGGCGTATGCCTCACGGTGGTCGACCCCAGTGCAACCCCCGTCTACTCGGGAATGGTGCCTGGATATATCGCCGGGCAATATAAACAACGCGATCTCGAGATCGATCTCTTAGGCCTGTGCTCCAGGTCTGGCGTGGACTTCATCCGCAACGCCGTCGTTGCCACGGACTCCGCCAAGAGCATTGTTCGGTGCGCCGACGGTGATGAGATCGACTACGACGTCGCGTCGATTGACATCGGTTCCGCTGTCGCGGGCACGGATCTTCCAGGCGTCATCGAACATGCGCTTCCCAGCCGTCCCATCGGCGCGTTTTTGCGACACATCGATGCACTCGCGAACGCGGGCACGGCGACTGCCGACCACCCTCTCCTCGTCGTAGGAGCCGGTGCTGGTGGGGTCGAAGTCGCCCTGTGCCTAGATGCGCGCCTTCGCGCATCAGATAACGACCTCTCTCCCAGTCGCATTCAGATTGTGACTCCAAACCAAAGTCTTCTCGAAGGGGGAACCCCGTCGGCACAACACGCGATTGAACGACAGGCACGAGCGCGCAGAATCATCGTACACCGTGGCCGCAGAGTTCAGACCGTATACGCAGACCGAGTCGCATTCGAAGACGGCGAAGCGATCCCGTGTGCGGGCGTGGCCTGGGTGACCGGGCCCGCCGCGATTCCTGTCGCCGCAGGGTTTGACCTCCCCAAGGACGACCGGGGCTTCATTCAAGTCGACAAAACGTTCCGCGTGCGTGGGACCCCCAACTTTTTCGCAGTGGGCGACTGCGCGAGCCTTCAGGGCATGAAGAAGGCAGGTGTCTACGCCGTGCGCGCTGGACCCGTCATCGACGCGAATCTACGAAGCTTTGTCCAAGGGACCCCGCTTCGCGCGTACACACCGCAGAGCGACTTTCTGTCGCTGCTCAACTTGGGAAACGGCGAGGCGATCGGGACCAAGTGGGGTGTCAGTTGGCGCGGAAAGTCGATGATGCGACTCAAAGACCGCATCGATCGCGCCTTCATCGACAAGTACCGATAGGGCGTCGCGCATTCGGCCTTGCTTTCGTCTTCGGGGTTGAAAGATCTAGGCTCTCGGATGACCGTACCTCGTTCGAAGCGAAGCCAGGACGACGTCAAGATCGCTTATCTGGGTCGCGTTTTCGCGTTTTGATCGAACGCCGAGATGGCGTACTAGTGTCTTCGATCCGGCCACCACAGCGACCGTAACTTCCCATCAGATCTCCGATCGCACCTCCGATAAAAAGAAGAGACTTGGACGCCCCAAACTCAAAAATCCTCGACCCCGAGGACCAGAGAATGATCGACGAGGAAGAAGCCCTCCTCTCTACGGCTCGCGCGGCCATCCGCAGCGCGGGGGGTGGAGACCGGGCGCAACGCACCGATTCGCAGATATCTTCGCTCCGCGGTGCAGTGGGCCGCGCGATGTCCGACGACATGGCGTCGATCGCCGCCGAAGCACAGCGTGTGCGCGAGACCGCCCGCGTCCGCGGGGGGAGCCACCTACCCGACCTGCAGCTTCCGTACTTCGCCCACATGCAGCTCGAATCAAACGGCCGAGTGCGCGACATCCTACTCGGCCAAACGACACTGATCGACTCAAAGCACAAGGTCAACGTGGTTGATTGGCGCGAGGCTCCGATCGCTCAAATCTTCTTTCACTACGCCGAGCGCGAGGACTACGAACAAGAAACACCGGACCGCACGATCCAGGGCATCTTGACCAAGCGCCGTATTTTGGCGTTCGACCACGGCGAGCTGGTGCAAATTCAGACAGCCGATCAAACCCTGCGCCGCAACCGTGCCGGCGAATGGTCCCGGGACGACGACACCGTGCGCCCCACCCTTGCTGGAGGTGAAGGCGGTCGACTCGCCAAGCGCATCATTGGCACCGGTCAAAGTGGTGAAAAAATGCCGGTCATTTCGTCACTCCTCGACGAACGGCAATACGAAGCCCTGACCCACGACCCCGAGCAACCCCTACTGATTCTTGGCGGTGCCGGTTGTGGCAAGACCACGGTCGCCCTGCACCGTCTCGCGCATCTCGCCTATGGCGAGCCGGAGACGTATTCCGCAAAGCGGCTTCTCGTCATCGTTCCCGAAGAAGGTCTGGTGCGACTGACCCGAGCGCTCCTCGCAGAACTGGCGATGGAAGAGGTCGGTGTCACCACGGTGGACGACTGGTTTGCGGCACAAGGCGCAGCCCTATTCCCCGAGCTGCCGAGCAAGCTTGCGCTCACCACACTTCCACAAGTCATGCGCCTGAAACGGCACCCGGCTTTCTGTGCGCTGCTTCCATCCATCGCACTCGAAATGGGACGTGTGTGCGCAGTTGCGATCGATCGATCCTTAAAAGCGGAAACCACTTTCGAGACCTTGTATGCAAACAGCGACGCGGCCTTCCCGCTAAGCCGACTTGAAACTGCACTCGAGCAAGTCGAGGCGGCAAAATCGCTCCCCGACCTCGATGAAGTTCGCAGGGTCGTGGGACACGAAATAAAAATGTTCCTCAACGCATCGAAGGATCGCGAAAAACTGTTCGGCGATCGGGACCTGCTCGAAAAAGTGGTCAAGGATGCAGCCGGCGAACTCCCGCAAGGCGCCATCGATAAAACAATTCTGCGCTACCGGTTGCAAGACTCGCCAACCTCCGAAGAAGAGTTCGCCGACGTCGACGTGATGCTCAAAACGGCAACCGACGGACGCGCCCTTGACGACGGCACGCCGATGGAAGACGCCGGCTCGATCGATGTCGAAGACTTTGCCCTTTTGATTGAGCTCCTCCGCGCAAAGACCGGACGCGCCGTTGCGAAGGGGCGCAAGCGCACAAGCTACGCACACATGCTGCTCGATGAAGCACAGGAACTGTCTCGGGTCGAACTCATGGTTCTCGGGCAGACAGTCTCGACCGTTGGAAGCGTGACGGTTGCAGGTGACGCGGCGCAGCAAATCGGCGCCGGGAATGAGTTCTTGGGTTGGGACTCGGTGATGGACTCACTCGGGCATGGCCGCGCTGCCCCGGTCACGCTTACGACCAGTTACCGGTGCACGGAGCCCATCGTCAAGTTCGCGCACCAAGTTCTTGGCCCCCTCGCCCCGGCAGAACTACCCAGCATGGCCAAGGCAGGCTCCGAAGTTTCGTTGTCCCATGTACCGAGCGAAATGCACACCGCGCTTTTGCTCGGCGAAGCGCTCAATGACTTGATCGACCGCGAGCCCAAAGCCCAAGTCGCCATCATCACGCGAGAAGACCGCACCGCGCGCAGACTTTACGGCGCGCTCCATAATCAGCTGCCGGTGCGATTCGTCGAAGGCGGGCAGTTCAGCTTCAAGCCCGGGATTGATATCACCACGGTTCAACAGGTGAAGGGTCTCGAATTCGACTACGTCGTGATCCCCGACGCTTCAGACGAGGTCTACCCAGGCGACCCCGCATCGCGCCGCATGCTCCATGTGGCCGCCACCCGAGCGATTCATCAGCTCTGGGTGCTCACCGAGGGGCGCTGGTCTCCGGTGGTTCCCAACGACTTAATCGACACACCGCGCTAGATTTTCCGGATGCCCTACATCGAAGACAGACTCGTCCATGACGCCGATGCCCACATCATGGAAACCCCCAACTGGCTACGCGACTACGCGGACCCCGCCATTCGCGAAAAGATCGTGGGCCCCGGCTACACGAACGAGCTGCGTCAGATCGGCGACAACGAAACCCAACTCGCAAACCTCGATCGCGCCTTCGCAAAAATCACCGAGACACACGCATCGGCTGCGTACCAGGCTGACGAAGCTGCCGAAATCATGAACCGCAAAAACTTCGCAGCCACGGGTTCGTTCATCGCGGAAGATCGGCCACGCACCCTCGACATGATTGGCGTCGCGAGCCAACTCGTCTTCAACACATTTCACAATCGGAAGCTGCGCGATTGGGAACACAGCGGCGACCTCGACCTCGCCTACGGAACCGCGCGCGCCCACAACCGAGGCATGCTGGAATTTTGCTCGGTGGACCCACGCTTGCTCGCCACCTGCTACGTGCCGCTCGCGGACTTCGAGCGCACCAAAGCGATGGCGCTTGAATCTCTAGAAGCGGGTGCAGCTGCGCTGTTGATTCCATCGGGCTGTCCAGACGGACACTCGCCGAGCCACACCAGCTTCGATCCGCTCTGGGCCATCGCACAAGAAGCCGGCATCCCCGTTGTCTTTCACGTGGGCGGGACCGGCGACCTGATCGATTCGAACTACTTCGCAAATGGGCTCCCGACTCCGAAAGACTTCCACGGTGGCGACGAAAACTTTCGCTCCGTTGACTACATGGGCATCCCCGGCCCGCCGATGCAGACGCTCGCAACGATGATCTTCGACGGCGTACTCGAACGCTTCCCCGAACTGCGCATTGGCGTGATCGAACAGGGAGCGATCTGGCTCCCGAGTTGGATGAAGCAGATGGAAAGCGCGTACGACGCGTTTCTTCGCCACGAGGATCGACTGCAGAAGTTGTCGTTGCGCCCAAGCGAATACGTACAACGTCAAATTCGCGCAACCCCCTACCCGACCGAGGATGTGGGTTGGATCATCGAAAACACCGGCCCGGACGTCTGTTTGTTTTCTACAGACTACCCACACGTCGAAGGTGGGCGTCGACCCTACGAACGTTTTGAGAGCAGCCTGGGCGACGCATCCACCGAAGTCCGAAACCGCTTCTACGCCGACAACTTTGTGGACCTGATGGGCCAGGGGCTCCCGGCGGAATTGCCGCGCTAGCGCGGCGTTGCCGCCGCGACGCGCTCGGCTTGCTCGAGCACACGAAGCAAGTTTTCGCCGAGCACCTTGCGCACCGTATCCGGCGAATGACCGCGAGCGAGCAATTGCTCGGTGAGAGCGGGCAATTTGTTGATCTCATCCATCCCCACCGGCAAGCTGGGCACGCCGTCCCAGTCACCGCCGATCCCCACATGGTCGGGGCCGGCAACCTTGATGGCATGATCGAAGTGGTCGAGCAGCACATCGAGAGATGTCTGTGGCACGGGGTAGTTCGCGAAATGCTTTCGGTAGGCATCCCGTCGCTTTGCAGGGTCGGCTTCCACGCGCATTTTACCGAGCACAGCTCCGTGTTCTGTGAAGTACTCGGTGGCTTTTGCGCGAGCGACTTCATCGATATAGACGGGATAGAAGTTGATCATGACCACGCCGCCGTTCTTCGCCAGCGCGCGAAGCATGTCGTCGTCCATGTTGCGCGGATGGTCCGCGATGGCGCGCACCGAAGAGTGGGACGCGATGACGGGCGCCTGGGTCACTTCCAGGGTGTCGAAGAAGGTCTTGTCGGACACATGGGAGATGTCGACCAGCATCCCCATTCGGTTCATCTCGACAACGATCTCTCGGCCAAAATCAGTAAGCCCGTCGTGCACGGGCTCCGGAGTTTCGCCGGTGCCCGACGAGTCCGCGAACGTCGTATGAAATGAATGGGTGAGCGTCATATACCGCACCCCAAGGCGATAGAAGTTTCGCAATGCGGGCAAACTCTCTTCGATGATGTGGCCACCTTCAATGCCCATCAGACTCACGAACTTGCCGTCGGCGACCGCGGCACGAATCTCCGCAACGCTATGCGCAACGACGACGTCATGGGGATACCGCGCCGCCATGTCGTAAACCGCATCGATTCGTTCAAGTGCTTCTCGAATCGCCGTCCCGGGTGTCTCTCGCTTCCCCATGTAGATCGACCAGAATTGAACGTCGAGCCCACCCTCGCGTATTCGAGGCAAGTCCATGTCGCCGTCGGCGATCGTATGCCGTTCCCCAAAGTTCCAACTGGGGTCCTGAAATTTGGGCGTGGTATCCGAGTGTCCATCGACGACGATGGAATCGAAGTGGAGGTTGCTCACGTGGGGCAACGCGCCTGCGCAGCCCAGAAAGCCAGCCGCGACGAGAAAGCCGACCGAGGCCAAAGAACATAAGCGCATCGAACGATCTGAATTCACTTTCGGGCGGCCCCTAAATCTTTTCAGCAATGTTGCGGAGTTTGTCGAGAGTCTTAACACGCTCTTCAATCGTGTTGCCAACCAGTGCCGCATTCAAAGTGGTCACCCCCGATTCCTTCAGCGCGGTCAGGCGATCCTTCACGAACCCTTCCGGCCCAACCAGCGTCGTCGCTTCAATGAATGACTTGGGCACCGCCATCGCGGCTTCTTGCTTCTTGCCGTCGAGATAGAGATCTTGGATTTCCTTCGCTTCGGCTTCATAGCCATAACTCGCGAAGACGTCGTTATAGAAGTTCTTCCCCCGCGCACCCATGCCACCGATGTAGAGAGCCGCCATGGGTCGACCGATGTCGCGCATGGGTTCGAGCCCTTCGCCGATTGCGACGGCGCTCCCCGCGAACACTTCGAGGGGCGCGCGGTTGGGGTCCCGCTTCGCACGCCCTGCGGCGAGTGCTGCGCCCCAGCGGTCCTTGACCTTTTCGGCGTAGTAGAAGACGGGGAGCCAGCCGTCGGCGAGTTCGGCAGTCATCTCGACGCTCTTTTCGCCAAGCGCAGCTATGGCAATCGGCACCTCGTCACGTACGGGCGGCAAAATCATTTTGAGTGCCTTGCCGAGGCCGAGCCCCTCGTCCGGACCCAGTGGCATCTTGTATTTCTTGCCTTTGAATTCGAGGCGATCGCGTTTCCATACCTGCCTGCAAATTTCGATAATTTCACGGGTTCGGGTGACGGGTGCGTCGTACTCGATCCCGTGGAAGCCCTCGATCACCTGCGGCCCGGATGCACCGAGGCCGAGAACCGCGCGTCCGCCGGAAAGCGCATCGACGCCGGCGGCGGTCATCGCTAACAGGGTCGGCGTGCGGGTGTAGATCGGCAAGATCCCTGACGCGATGCGAACGGTCGTCGTCTTGGCCGCGATATACCCCATCAATGACACCGCATCGAACCCGTAGGCTTCAGCCACCCATGCGAGGTCTAAGCCCGCTTTTTCGAGTTCTTGTACTTCGCGAACCGTTTCGAGAAAGTTGCCGGAGTAGCCGAGTTGCGTGCTGATCTTCATGTCTAAGTCTCCACCAGTAAGGGGCCTTGTTGCGCGGCTCTAGAGGATAACGCTGTCACCTCGGAACTGTCTTTTAGTTTTCGCGAGCCCTCTGCCGCTTGCCTCCGCGTGTGATTCCGTGTTACAGAAGCAGCATGTCTTCAAACATCCCCGCGACGAACCGCCAATGGATCCTGCGTCAGCGCCCTGCCGGCATGATCAAAGAAAACGACTTTGAATGCGTCGAGGTTCCCGTACGCGCCCCAGACCCGGGCGAGTTTCTGGTTCGCAATCTCTACTTCGCGTTCGAGCCGGCGATGCGCGGCTGGTTGAACGATGTAAAGAGCTACATGCCGCCAGTCGGTCTCGGCGAAGTAATGCGGGCTTCGACCGTCGGAGAAGTGATCGCAAGTCAGCACGAAGGTTTTCCGGTGGGCACCCTGGTCGCGGGCATGCTCGGTTGGCAGGAATACGCCACGATTGACGATACGGCCGGCCCAATGGGTGCCGCGCGCCCACTGCCGCCTGGCGTTGACCCCGTGCTTTCGCTGAGCGCACTCGGCGCAACCGGAATGACGGCTTACTTCGGCATGATGGACATCGGCAAGCCCTCGCAGGGAGACGTCGTTCTCGTTTCAGGCGCAGCCGGGGCAACGGGTTCAGTCGCGGGGCAGATCGCCAAGATCAACGGGGCAGCCAAAGTCGTCGGAATCGCGGGCGGGGAAACCAAGTGCAAGTGGCTTACCGAACACGCGGGCTTCGACGTGGCCATCGACTACAAGGCGGCCGGTGACAACCCGAACTTCTTGCGCGACCGACTCAGCGAGGAATGTCCCGGTGGCATCAATCTGTTCTTCGACAACGTCGGTGGCGACGTGCTCGATGCCGCCCTTCTCAACATGGCCGAAAACGGTCGCATTGTGCTTTGCGGGGGCATCTCTGCCTACAACGAAGACGAGCTTCCGCCGGGCCCGCGCAATTACATGCAGCTGGTCATCCGTCGCTGCACGATGCAGGGTTTCATCTTGATCGATCATTTTCACCGCGCCGGAGAAGCCGCGAGAGATCTGTCGAAGTGGATCGAGCAGGGGCAACTCGTGCATGCCGAAGACATTCAAGAAGGTTTCGAAAATACACCGAAGACCTTCTTGCGACTCTTCTCGGGTGCGAACCTAGGCAAGCAGCTGCTCAAGGTCGGAGAGCGGTCCCACGGTGGCACAAGCTAGACGACGCGCTGCTCAGGCTTGTCCCTTCAGTGCGGTAATGGTCGTGGGGTCAAAATGCGGGCAAATCGATCGCTTCTGGGCACGAGTCGACGGCAGCGAGAATTTCGTCGAGACAAACCACTTGCGTATCCAGGTCTCTCACGGTGAGATCGAAGAAGGCCAATAT
>JASDVE010000275.1:0-8295 GCA_041891195.1 Myxococcota bacterium
GTCCGAAACATCATTGGGACCCACAAACTGACGATTGTGAACCTAGTCTCCTTCGGTTTCCGCCACGGAAACCCGCATAACCTCGAGTTGCTGTTCGACCTGCGATGCCTGCCCAACCCGTACTTTGAGGAGCATTTTCGGGCGAAGAGCGGAATGGAGCCAGACGTTGCAAAGTACGTCCTCGAAAGTGAACGCGGCGCCAACTTGTTCAAGCGAATCCTGGATCTGATCGACTTTCTGCTCCCGCTGTACGACGAAGAAGGCAAGGCGTATTTGACCGTTGGTGTAGGGTGCACCGGCGGCAGGCATCGATCGGTAGCCGTGGCAAGTGCGCTGGCGGAAGCACTCCGAGGCCGCGGGCGAACTACGAACCTTGAACACCGAGATGTGTCGATCGCTGATTCCGAGCGCACTTTCGACGCGGGGAGCCAATTATGAACACCGGCGTTTTGATCGTGACGCACTATGAACTCGGCGAGCAGATGCTTCAGGCGCTGCGGTCGATCGTTCCTCAGGCCCCCGAATTTTGCGCGGTTTCCATTTCTCCGGATCAAAGCGTCGAGCAAATGCGCAAAGCGATTTCGACCAAGCTCGGCGAAGTCGATTCGGGCTACGGTGTGCTGATTTTGACCGACATGTTCGGAGGGACCCCTTCGAATATCGCGCTTTCATTTCTAGGGGAGCAGGCGATCGAAGTCGTTACGGGATTGAATCTTCCAATGCTGATCAAGCTCGCGACGCTGCAGAACGAGAAACCACTCAAAGAATTGGCGTCGTTCATCATGGATTACGGTAAGCGGAACATTTCCGTCGCCAGCAACCTCGTTGCCGCAGGGGACTCATGAGCGAGAAGGCTGAAGGCGAGTTCGTGGTCTTGGCCGAACTCGGGATGCATGCGCGTCCCGCCGCACGCTTCGTCACGCTTGCCAACGAGCTGGGCTGTGAGATCGGCGTCGGCAAAGATGACGAATGGGTGAACGGTTGCAGTGTGCTTTCAATTCTTTCGCTCGCGGCATCAAAAGGAACGGTGTTACGCGTTCGAGCAGAGGGCGAGGGGGCAGAACGTGCCGTCGCCGAGTTGGGCGCGTTAATCGAGACCGACGAAGACGTCCCGAGTAAAACACCGGGCTAAGCGTCTGCGCGCCAGAAGGCGCACGCGCCAAAACGCGGATCCGATGCCGCTGCCTGCCATGCGAAAGCTAGCTGTAGCGCGCTAGAGCGGCGCTTTCGTGCCTTGTCATCGACATTGTCTCCGCATCTGCCCACGTAATCCTGCTGCCCCACTGACTTCTCGTGCGGTGTCGTCGGGAAAGTACCCGCGAGCAGAAACACCTCAAATCCGCCAGTTCTGCGTCAGGTTCAATTGATCGGGCTGGCGTCTTTCTCTACTCTGCGGCTCCTCGATTTTACGGAGAAATAAAAATGGCTGCGCGCCTGTTCTTTACGTCCGAGTCCGTTTCGATGGGACACCCGGACAAAATGTGTGATCAAATTTCCGACGCCGTGCTCGACGCGATGCTCGAGCAGGATCCGCAATCGCGTGTCGCCTGTGAAACCGCGACGACCACCGGTTTGGTGCTACTGCTAGGTGAGGTCACCACGAACGCTGTCGTCGATCTTGCCGCGCTGGTTCGAAGTGTCGTGAGCGACATAGGCTACACAAATTCGGACATGGGCTTCGACGCCGAGACCTGCGCTGTGCAGATTGCCCTTGGCAAACAGTCCCGAGACATTTCGCAAGGTGTGAGCGAAGGCGAAGGCCTTCACAAAGAACAGGGTGCTGGCGACCAGGGCATGATGTTCGGCTTTGCGTGCAACGAGACGCCGGAACTGATGCCGGCGCCGATCCGATTTTCGCATCAGCTCGTCGAGCAAATGCGCGGCGCCTTCGAGAGTGGAGAGATCGGCTACTTGCGACCCGACGCCAAGTCTCAGGTCACGGTGCAGTACGACGACGACAACAACCCGGTGCGCATCGACACAGTCGTGATTTCGACCCAGCACGATCCGGACGCCACGCACGACCAAATTCGCAAGGATGTCATCGAACAAGTCATCCGCCCGTGCTTGCCGGCGAACTTGATCGACAAGGACACCATCATGCACGTCAACCCGACCGGCCGCTTTGTTGTGGGTGGCCCGATGGGCGACGCGGGTTTGACCGGTCGCAAGATCATCGTCGACACCTACGGTGGTATGGGTCGACACGGTGGCGGCGCCTTTTCGGGCAAAGACCCGTCGAAGGTGGACCGCAGTGCCGCGTATGCCTCGCGCTACGTGGCCAAGAACCTTGTGAAAGCGGGTGTGGCCGAGCGCTGCGAAGTTCAGCTCGCATACGCGATTGGCGTCGCCGAGCCGGTATCGATTCGCGTCGACCACTTCGGCACAGGCACCATGGAGCGGCACGCACTGGACGCGTTGGTGCGAAAACACTTCGATCTGACACCAAGCGGCATTGACACTGCGCTTAATCTGAAGCGCCCAATTTACCGGGCGACTTCCTACCATGGACATTTCGGGCGTGAAAACGCCGGGTTCCCTTGGGAGGAAACCGACAAGGCTGAAGCGATCGCGCGCGATCTTTAAGCGACAGCGAATCAAGCCTGTGGGTTTTTTCTCTTCACGGGCTAGTCTCTTAGGGTTGCTGGTGTAGACCACCTGCGGCCTCGTGAGATGGCGTGTGCTTCCAGCGCCGTGAACCCACCCCCCGCACGATGATCGGCTGAATAATTGTGACCCGATTGATCTGCGAATTGGTTGACAGAGCCTTTCCCGCTGCGCGAACGCTCGCGAGTCGTCGCTAATGACGGGGGAGTTCGCCGTGGGGCAAGCGGATCGACTGAATCGGGCCTCGCGCACGGGATTGCGCCCGAGCCTGATGTTTTCGGTTGCTGCAGCCTTAGTTGTTCTCGTTTTTGTTTTTGCGGTTGGCACAGCTCCCGTTGCGCGAGCGGAAACAGGTCCGACCGTGCGGGTGCGCGTGCTTGCGAACCAGCCCGAAGTCATTATCAGCAACGCCAAGGGACGTTCGATCCGAGTCGTTGCGGGGGCGAGTGAACTCGTCGTCGCTGGGGTGCCAAGGGGCGCTCGATATGAGACGCAGGGCAAAGGACCCTATTGGGTGAAGACCGCAAAGGGGGCCACATCCAACGTGCGCGGCCAGCTCCGAGTCGACAAAACGTCGGGCGGCCTGTCAGTCGTAAACGAGGTTTCGCTGGAAAATTACGTGGCTGGAACGATCAGCGCCGAAATGTACGCCTCTTGGGAGCCCGCGGCGCTGCAGGCTCAGGCCGTGGCCTGTCGGACCTATGCGCTCTATCAGATGGCCAAACGTGTCGGAGCGCCATACGACGTCACAGCCGATGTCGCGAGCCAGCGCTATTTGGGCATTCGGGGTGAATCGGAATCGGGCTGGGCCGCGCTTCGAGCCACGGCGGGCCAGATCATCAGCTACGGTGGGCGCCCCGCGCTTGCTGCCTTCCACTCCGCATCTGGCGGAGAGACCGCGAGCTCCAAAGAAGTGTGGGGAACTTCTCTTCCATATTTGCGCAGTGTGTCCGTGGCGGACGAAGACGATTCTCCCGACACCTATTGGCGGTTCGGAGTCTCAGATGCGCACCTGGCCCGGGGGCTGGTGCAGTTGGGCCACAGAATCGGGCAACTGGAAGCAGTTGAGGTTATCGAACGCTCGCCAAGCGGGCGGGCAAGCAAGTTGAGGTTTCGGGGAACCCGTGGCCGTGCGACAGTCAGCGGTCGTGAAATTCGCCAAGTGCTCGGGAGCACAACGCTCAAAAGTACTTTGTTCGACGTGCGAAAGGAAGCGGGGCAAGTGGTCTTTGTGGGGTCAGGCAACGGTCATGGCGTCGGGATGAGCCAGTGGGCCGCACAAGCGATGGCGCAGCAAGGTGCTGGGTATCGAGAAATCCTCAGCAATTTCTACCCGGGAACCGAGTTGGTTGGGGTGGAAGACTTGAAACAGCGCTTCGCCAGCCGAGCTACGTCGCTGGCACGGACCCAAATGCCCCAAGGGGCTGAGCCGGTCAAATCACGTTCATTAAAGACTAAGTTGAATGGAGATCCCGCACGATGACGTTCTACCCGAATCTCCCACTCCAGGCGGCAGAAGCCCTAGGTGGAGGCATTCCCTTTTACTTTCCGATGATTTTGATCGGTTTGATCTTTTATTTTCTCGTCATTCGGCCGCAGAACAAGAGTCAGCGTGAGCACGACGATGCACTCAAGACCGCCGGCAAAGGCGATCAGGTGGTGACGAGTGGCGGGCTTCACGGCAAGGTCGCTTCGGTCGACGGAGATACATTTGTGATTGAAGTCGGAAGCGTCAAAGGGAGCCCAGTCAAATTGACGGTTGAACAGAAGAATATCACCAAATTGACCAAAGCCGGAAACGGCGACAGTGATGCGAAAGGCAAGGGAGGCGACAAACCGTGAACGCGCTGAATCGGCGAATCGCGATGGTTGGGGCGTTGGTGCTGTTGGCGTCTTTCATCACGTTTTCAAATTTTATCGACAAGGAAAAGCGTCTCGAAAGTGCATTCCTTGTGGACGACGGTCTGAGGCTCGGCCTCGACCTTCAAGGCGGGATCCATTGGGTCCTCGGCGTTGAACTCGAAACGGCGCTCAAGCGCGAACTCGAGTTCCAGCGCGACAGTCTTGTCGAGTTCCTCGGAAAAGACGGTGTCGTCCCAAGCAAAGCCATGGTCACCGGCGAAGCGCTCCAGTTCTCCGCTGCGAATCCAGAGGACGCTGAGAAAATTCGGACGATGACGGTCGAAACCAATATCCTCAACGAAGAGGGCTCGAGCGGGAACGACCTGAACTTCGTCTTGACGGACGAATGGAAGCAAGAGATTCGTGAGCGCACCATGCTCCAGGTACTCGAAGTCTTGCGTCGCCGCATCGATGATCCCGTCACGGGCATCCCGGAGTCGGTGGTGACACGACAGGGGTCGGACCGTGTGCTGGTCCAGATCCCGGGCGGCGCGATCGATCGAGAAAGGGCGAGCCAGATCGTTAAGAGCACGGGCTTCTTGGAATTTAAGATCGTTCGTGACGTCGCCAAGACGAAAGAAGAGTTGCTCGAGCGACATCCAACTGGCTTGCCAGAAGGAACAAAGATTGAAGTCGAGCTGGACCCCGAGTCGAACGAAATCGTCAACGCGTATCTGGTTCCCGAAGTCCCGGACATTACCGGTGACTATCTCGAAGATGCGCGGGTAGGACGCGACAGCCGACAACTCCCGGCTGTTGATTTCACGTTCAACTCTGAAGGCGGTCAAATTTTCGGTGAGCTGACCAGCAAGAGCATCGGCAAAAGTCTGGCGATCATCCTCGATAACAACGTGTACAGCGCACCGACGATTCAGAGTCGCATCAGTCTTCGCGGACAGATCACGGGTCGATTCAGCCCACGTGAAGTCGCGAACCTTGCGATCGTTTTGCGTGCCGGTTCGCTGTCGGTTCCGGTTGTGATCGAAGAAGAGCGTACGATCGGGCCGGCGCTTGGGCAGGACTCGATCGATCGGGGCGCGAGAGCCAGTGTGATCGGGCTCTTTCTAGTCGTGCTTGCCGTTGCGTTCTACTACAGGATGTCTGGCTTATATGCCGCCGTCGCACTTACGGTGAACCTGCTTCTTCTTGCGGGGGTGATGACGCTCTTTGGCGCCACGCTCACGCTTCCGGGGATTGCAGGGCTGGTGCTGACCGTCGGGATGGCGGTCGACGCGAACGTCATCATCTTCGAACGTATTCGTGAAGAACTCCGCGTCGGCAAGAGTGTTCGCGCCGCGGTGGCCACGGGCTTCGACAAAGCGTTCTGGACGGTGGTAGACGCAAACGTCACGACGTTGATCACAGCATTGGTTCTTTATGAATTCGGCACCGGGCCCATCAAGGGCTTCGCCGTCACACTTTCGATCGGCATCGTGACGAGCGTCTTCAGTGCACTCGTCGTCACGAGGCTGCTGTTCGAGATCTACCCTGGGTCGCGTACGACCGGGGAGCTTTCGATCTAATGACTGCACTTACGCAAGCCAAAGTGAATCCGCAAGCCAAAGTAAATTCGCAAGCCAAAGCACCCACGACATTCCGGAGGCAAACGTGCCGTACGAGATCGTAAAACCAGGCACCAAAATTGACTTTATTGGCAAGCGCCGACTGTGCGCGATGCTTTCGGCTGGGCTTATCATTGCCTCGCTGATCGCGACCCAAGTCAACGGCATCAAGTTGGGCATCGACTTCGCGGGTGGCACCGAGGTACAGCTCACCTTCGAGCCCCAAGTCGACGTGACGGAAGGGCCGATTCGCGAACTTGTCAGCGCAATCGAAGGCATCAATGATCCGAGCGTGATTCGCTACGGCGACCCGGTGGACAACGAATTTCTCGTGAAATTCCAGGGGAGTGTGAAGACGGGCGACGCCTCAGCCGGAGCCGATAGGGTGACCGAGATCCAGCGGGCGGTTATCGCTGGCATCGGTCCGCTGCGTGGCGGCAAGGTCTCACGGGTAGAATTCGTCGGTCCCAAGGTCGGGCCCGAACTGCGCAATGACGGGTTGTCGTCTTTGTTCTACGCAAGCCTCGTCGTGCTTGCCTATATCGCGTTTCGATTCTCTTCTCGATTCGCACCAGGGGCGATCCTCGCGGTGCTCCACGACCTCACGGTAACTGCAGGCATCTTCGTGATGCTCGGGCTTGAGTTTGACCTACGCATCTTGGCCGCGATGTTGGCCATCTTGGGCTACAGCCTCAATGACACGATCATTATTTACGATCGTATTCGCGAAAATCTCGAACTCCACACCAATTACGATCTCGCAGAGGTGTTGAACTTGAGCGTGAACCAAACGCTTTCGCGAACCATCTTGACGTCGGCAACCACGCTTCTCGCACTCGCCTCGCTGTATTTCCTAGGCGGTGAGATCATTCGACCGTTTGCGTTCGCAATGGTGATGGGCGTGTTGGTCGGGACGTACTCGTCAATCTTCATCGCATCGCCGACCCTGCTCTTGTTGGAAGGCCGGTTCGCGAGCAAGTAAGCCTGCGGGGCGTTCGAAAACGACAAGCGATGAATCGTTCCTCGATGAAATGAAAACGGGCGCTCGACCCAGTGGGTCGAGCGCCCGTTTTATTTTGAGTCCCGAGGTTCGGGGAGGCGGAGTACCGCTTCCCTATGGGTCTTAGGCGCTCTTACGCGCTTGGTCTCCGATCGGCGTGGCGGCGGCCGGCGCCGAGCTGTGGTCCTGGGTCTTGGCAGCGACCGGTGACTTCGTCATCGAGATGCTGCCGTTCACCGTGGCGCCTTCGTGGATCTGAAGCCGGGGTGCTGTGATATTGCCTTCGACGGTCCCCGTAGCCTGAACCTCGACCCGCTGGCTGGCGTTGAGGTCGCCGGCGGTCTGTCCCACGACGATGATCGACTTGGCTTCGATGTCGGCCGTGATGCGTCCGTCCGGCCCGACGGTAATTTCGTTGTTCGGCAGCTGAACGCGTCCCTCAACCTTGCCGTCGATGATGAGGTCCTCGTCTCCCGACAGGTCTCCCTTGATGACGATCGACTTCCCGATAGTGGCCACGTCCAACCCCTCCGTCCGCGATGCAGTGCCGCGGTCTACGCCCGACGCACCCGGGGAGCCTTTGCTCCCTGCCGGGGTTGCCGTGCTGCTTGCGTTCGATTGCTTCTTACGACTCGACTTCACTTCCGGCGCTTCAGCGCGAGACGACGCAATGCTTCGTCCTGGCTCTCGTCCAGTTTTTGATACCGAGCTCGATTCTTCAGGCGATCCCGCACCAGCTGGGGGTGTGCTTCGGGAGGGATCCGCCTTCTTTCCGCCAAACAAACCCAACTTGGCTCCTCCATAAAATTCGCTCGCACGCAGACAGCTTATCGCAGCTCTTGCACATGAGCGACGCACGCTGCCGCATCGGACAAACTTACGCGCGCATGCGGGGGCGACTCAACGCGATTGCGAGAAGAGGGCCGTGTGACTGGGGGCGAATCGATCCGAAATCAATTCCCGATTGTGGGATTAATGGGATCGAGAATGTCACGAAGGCCAAACGATTCGGGTTCCATCCCATTTCTCAGCCCACCGACGGAACCCACAACGATGTTGTTGCTTCGCAAAATCGTTCCTTGTCGCCGGTCGAGATTGGCAGCTGACGTTCGGTAGAGCTGAAGCGCCCGGATCTTCGACACCTCTGCGTTCACCAAGTCGGACTCTTTCAGTAAGACATCAAAGGGTGTCCGCCTATGGGGTAAATATTTTTTTTTGGAATGC
>JASDVE010000275.1:8305-15118 GCA_041891195.1 Myxococcota bacterium
CTCAAGCCGTATGCGCTCGGCGCGAAGCTGCTCTTGCGCTGCAATTCGTTGTCGTTCAGATGCGTCGATTCCTTTGCGGGCAGCTTCAAACAAGCGGATGTCCCGACGTACTTCCAGAATGATATTTTGATTCAACGCCAGCAGCTGTGTTTTGGCGCGGCGCAATTCGAGTCGCGCTTTGGACACGCTGTGCCGCGGGCCATAGTTGCCGAGCGGAATCGAAATCACTCCGCCGACCGCATATTCGCGGCCGCCTCTTTTTTCAAACCACTGGTCGTGGGTGTCGCTGAAGTTCCCGCCGGTGCCCTCCGGAGGGGGGGTGCCCGGGGGCCTGAATGCGTCCGGATTTCCTTTGCCTTCAATTCCAGAAGTTCCGTAGGAGACGTTCAAGTCGAGCTGAGGCAGGCGTTGGTTCTTGCGAAACCTCACCAACACTTCCTGTCGTTCAATTTCGAGTTTCAAGTTGGCCAGCTCCGGTCGATTCTCAGCGGCGAGTTGGGCCGCGACCTCACGGTCGACCTGGATCTCATCAAAGTCAGATGGGCTGTCTGTTGGGGCGATTTGCAGCATGGAATCCGGAGTGAGTCGCACACCATATACGGTGTCGATAAGAGCATCTTGCGAATTTTGGTAGCGGGCCTCGGTATTGATGACTTCGAGCTCTCGCTCTGCCACACCGGCTTCCGCCTGGATCACTTCAACCTTGGACTTCACGCCGACTTCGTACTGGATCTTGGTTTGGTCTAGGAGTGCGAGACTCGTCTGATAGCTCTTCTTGGCAACGCGCAGTTGTTCTTGTTGGGCGACCAATTGCCAGTAGGTCCGAACCGTGACAAGAACCGTGTCCATCAAGTCGGTCCGAAACGTTTCTAGAGACGATTCGCGAAGCAGGTTCGTCACTTTGACCTGGGTCCATGGATTGTTCCAGACCAGGCCCCTCAGCAGCGGGACACTCGCCTGAAACGCCAAACCCGAATCCCACTGAGGGCTCAGGCTCGTGAAGCCCTGGTTCGTCTTCGCTCGCGTGCCGACGTAGTCCATTGATACCGTGGCGCCGAGCAGGGGAACCAAGCCAGTGAGATTGGCTTTCCCGTTTCGATTCTTGTTGCGGTTGGCATCTGCAGTGTTGAAGGGACTCGTATTGGGCGATCGTGCGTTGCTGTAGGACATTCCGCCGGATAGGACAGGGTCATAGACGCCCCACGCGATGTCGACGTCTTCGCTCGCGATCAGTGGCGCATGTCGCGCGACTTCGACGCCGAGGTTGTTTTCGATCGCCAGATCGACTGCTGCGCGCAACGAGAGGCCAATCTCGTTCGGGTTAGGGGGGGCTTCGGCCTCGGACGTTTCGATCTCTGCCTTTGCGTGCTGATCGGCCTGTGCTTCGAGCGCATATACGAGCATGAGCGCAGAAATGATCGTGAGGCAAAAGGGGATGGGCTTCGCGGTGTGCATCGGGTTTCTCCGGAACGGGTCTGGGACTTCGAGGCGATTGGATCGCAGTCTCAAGCACGTGGACGCTGCAAGCGCAGCGCCGTAAGTGGTATAGCGCCGCTGCTGCTAGAGAGGCGAGGGTGTCATCGGACTATGGGGGTTGTGCGAAGCACCGTCGTGTCGCGGCGATTAGATAGCAAATTCGCGATTTTGTAGCCAAGCGGCGAGACTCGCTTTCGCGAGGTGCTTCGTCCGCCGGAGCTATTTCTCTGCACCTCGATTCGTGTTCATCGATGCGCTTGGCTTCCGGGGTCGGCTGCTAGGATCTTGTGTCATGACACTGGCGGTATTGATTTTGGCAGCGGGGCGCGGCGAACGCCTGGGGCATAGACTCCCCAAGGCGTTTGTCACATTGGGGGGACAGACGCTGCTCGAACGCTCCTTGTGTGCGCTCGAAGCGGTCGACGAAGTGGCGGTAATTCAACCCGTGATCGGAGCCCATGATTTTGATACCTACGCCGGCCTTGGGCTCACGGCGAGCGAGAAACGACGCGACCCAGTTGCCGGGGGTGCTGAACGGCAAGACTCTGTGGCCGCGGGGCTGGCCGCGCTTCCAGCAACAGTTGAGTGGGTGGCGGTGCATGACGCGGCGCGCTGCCTCGTGACTGCGCTCGATGTCGGTCGTGTGATCACGGCTGCATATCGCGAAGGCGCGGCGCTGCTCGCTGCTCCAGCGCGGGATACGATCAAGCGTGTCGTCGACGGGCATGTTGTTCATACGCCGAACCGGAGCGAATGCTGGGCCGCTCAAACCCCCCAGGTGTTTCGGCGCGAACTCTTGGCTAAAGCGCTTGAAAAGGCGCGCACTGAAGCGTTCATCGGAACCGACGATGCCCAGCTCGTTGAACGGATGGGGGTGCCTGTCGCGGTAGTCGAAGGAAGTGCGAGGAATATAAAAATTACGCTGCCCGAAGATCTGCTCGCGGCAGAAGGTTGGATCGCGGAAGGGGAGATCGCGTGAGTGTGAGAATTGGACAGGGGATCGACGCGCATCAACTGGTGACCGACCGTCGCCTGGTCTTGGGCGGAATCGAAGTTGAGTTTGACCGTGGGCTAGAGGGTCACTCGGATGGCGACGTCTTGCTCCACGCGATCTGCGACGCCATTCTCGGCGCGCTGGGCGAGGGGGACCTTGGCCGCCATTTTCCGTCGTCAGATGAAGCGCTGCGGGGCATCGACAGTGCGATTCTGCTCGAACGGGTCGCGGGGCTCATGCGCGACCGCGGCTTCGGCATCGGGAACCTCGACGCGACGCTGATCGCCCAGGCTCCGCGCCTTTCGCCCGTTCAAGAAAAAATGCAAGCCAACATTGCTTCGCTGTTGGGGGCGCCGCCAGAAAAGGTCAACTTGAAGGTGACGAGCACGGATCATCTCGGTGCGATCGGCCGCGGCGAAGGCATGGCGGCGATCGCGGTGGTGCTGCTCGAGAACGACACCCGTGCGAAGTAGCACGGGCCGGTCCCGACATCCTGGGATAGACCAACCAACCAACCAACCAACCGAACGAGGAACAGCACAGGTGAGTGAGATCGTCTTCTACAACACTCGAACTCGAGAGAAAGCGAAATTCGAGCCGATCGAGCCGGGTCGCGTTGGAATCTACACCTGTGGTCCAACGGTTTACGGGCCGTCCCACATTGGCAACTTGCGCTCGCAGCTGGTGCCGGACTTGCTTAAGCGTTTCTTGCGCAGCGAAGGCTTCGAAGTCACCCACGTCGTGAACATCACCGACGTCGGACACCTGGTTTCGGATGGCGACGAGGGCGAAGACAAGATGGAACTCGCCGCCCAACGCGCCGGACAGACCGCGGCTGAGATCGCCGAAAAGTACACGGCGCTTTGGCACGAAGACCGGCGCATGCTCAATTGCCAGCCTCTCGAGGAAAACCCAAAGGCGACGGATCACATTCAAGAGCAGATCGATCTCGCCAAGACTTTGGAAGAAAGAGGCTTCCTCTATGAACTCGAAGACGGCGTCTACTTCGATATTTCAAAGTTCCCGCGCTACACGGAACTTGCCAAGCTCGACCTCGAAGGGCAGGGTGCTGTGCAGCGCATCGAAAAGGTGGAAGGCAAACGCCACGCGGCTGACTTCGGCATTTGGAAGTTCGCCGCCGAAGGCGTGAAGCGGCTACAAGAATGGGACTCGCCCTGGGGACGCGGTTTCCCCGGTTGGCATCTCGAATGCTCCGCGATGAGCAGCAAATACCTCGGCGATCACATCGACATCCACACCGGCGGCATCGACCTCGCCACCGTGCACCACACCAACGAACTTGCACAGAGTGAATGTGCATTTGGTGTTGAGCCGTGGGTCAATGTTTGGATCCACAACGAGTTCCTCGACTTTGGCGGCGAAAAGATGTCCAAGTCGGTGGGGAACGTGAAAGAACTCAAAGATCTCGTTGAGCGCGGGATCGACCCCCTGGCATTTCGATACTTCGTACTGCAAGCGCACTACCGCCAGCAGCAGACATACAACGAAGAAGCCATGGAGGCAGCCGCGAGGGGGTACCTACGACTCGTCAAAGCGGCAATCGCATTGCGCGACGTAGAAGGCGCCGGGGACCCAGACGTACAGGCTCCGTATCGCAAGCGCTTTCGCGACGCGCTGGCGGATGATCTCAATGCACCTCAGGCGATGGCGGTCACGTGGGAAGTTGCGCGCAGTGACGCGCTCGCCCCGGCGGACCAACGCGACTTGCTGCTGGCCTTCGACGAAGTGCTCGGTCTCGATCTCGCGAATGCAGTCGTGGCCGAAGAGGTGGGCGAACTCGATCCGCGGATCGACGCTTTGGTTGCGGAGCGCGAGACGGCTCGAAAGAACAAGGACTTCGCAACATCGGACCGCATTCGCGATGCGTTGGCGGCCGAGGGCATTACGATCCTCGATTCGCCCGAAGGCCCTCGCTGGAGCCGCGGGTGAGCGCGCGTCCCGCGCCGGAGGAAGGACGCTTCGAGCTGGTTTCCGAATACAGTCCGGCGGGCGATCAACCTCGCGCGATCGAAGAATTGGTCGCGGGCTACGAGCGCGGAGACCCCGAACAGACCCTTCTCGGCGTCACTGGCAGCGGCAAGACGTTTACGATCGCGTGCATGGTCGAGGCGATCAATAAGCCAACGATCGTGATGTCACCCAATAAGACCCTTGCTGCGCAGCTCTACGCCGAGTTCAAGGAACTCTTTCCCAACAATGCCGTCGAGTACTTCGTCTCGTACTACGACTACTACCAGCCCGAAGCCTATATCGCGGCGAGCGACACCTACATCGAGAAAGACTCCTCGGTCAACGACGAGATCGACAAGCTGCGTCACGCCGCCACCCATTCGATTTTGACGCGACGGGACACCTTGGTCGTGGCCAGTGTTTCGTGCATTTACGGCCTGGGCGCGCCGGACAACTACGGCGCGATGCACGCGTACCTCGAAACCAATATGCATCTGGTGCGCGACGATCTACTTCGCAACTTGGTGGACTTGCTTTACACCCGCAACGATCACGACTTTCACCGCGGGACATTTCGCGTTCGCGGCGATGTCGTCGAGATCTTCCCACAGTATGAATCCGAACGTGCGATTCGCGTCGAATTCTTTGGAGACGAAGTCGAGAGCCTTGCTGAGATCGACCCGCTGCGCGGCAAGGTCTTGTCTCGTCCAAATCGGGTGATGATCTATCCCGCCAGTCACTACGTCGCGACCCAGGGACGCATCAAGCGTGCCATCGAAGGGATTCGCACTGAGCTCCAGGAACGGCTCCAACACTTCGAGCGCGAAGGCAAGTTGCTGGAAGCGCAACGCCTAGAACAGCGCACGATGTACGACCTTGAGATGCTCGAAGAAATGGGGTTCTGCCACGGCGTCGAGAACTATTCGCGTTGGCTCGACGGACGCGACGCGGGACAGACGCCGTATACGTTGTACGACTACTTGCCCGCCGACACCTTGATCGTGATGGACGAGAGCCACATCGGTTTGCCTCAGATCGGCGGGATGTACCGAGGCGATCGCGCTCGCAAAGAAACACTCGTGGAATACGGCTGGCGTTTGCCATCGGCGATGGACAATCGCCCGCTGCAGTTCGACGAATGGCGTGAACGCGCCCAAAGTTGTGTCTACGTCTCTGCGACTCCCGCCGATTACGAATTGGAGCGCTGCAAGGGAGTCGTGGTCGAACAGATCATTCGACCGACCGGCTTGATGGATCCAAAGATCGAGGTCCGACCCGCAAGTGGCCAAGTAGACGATCTCCTTGAAGCGATTCGACTGCGTGTCGAACGCGGGGAACGTGTTCTTGTTACGACGTTGACCAAGCGCATGTCCGAAGAACTCACCGAGTACTACGCCGAGTTGGGGATCCGGATTCGCTACTTGCACAGCGACGTTAAAACCCTTGAGCGGATGGAAATCATCCGCGAATTGCGCGAAGGCGTTTACGACGTGCTGGTCGGGATCAACCTTTTGCGTGAAGGCCTCGATATCCCCGAGGTGTCGCTTGTGGCCATTCTCGACGCAGACAAGGAAGGCTTTCTGCGTTCGACACGTTCCCTCGTTCAGACGATCGGTCGTGCGGCGCGCAACGCGGGGGGTGAAGTGATCCTCTACGCGGACAAGCGCACAAAATCAATTAATGAAACGATTGAAGTGACGGACCGGCGGCGAGAAGTTCAGGCGGCGTACAACGCGGAGCATGGGATTACACCGACGACGATCGCGAAGAAAATCACGAGCCTTCACGATTCGATCTGGGAATCGGATTACGTGACGGTCCCGAAGTCCGAAGACAACGCCGAACCGAGCGTGCCGGCTCATGAGCTACCCGGACTCATCAAGGCCCTGCGCAAAGATATGAAAGCTGCAGCGAATAACCTCGAGTTCGAGGAAGCCGCCGCGTTGCGTGATCGCATCAACGAACTCGAAGAACGCCGCCTCCGGCTCGGTTGATGTCATGAGTGACGAGGCCCTGAGCCCCATCGAGGAAAGCGCGGCTTCTCTGCCGACGGGGCCGGGTGTCTACCTATTCAAGGCTGCGGATGGCTCTGTGCTCTACGTGGGGAAGGCACAGAATCTCAAGAGTCGCGTGCGTCAATACCTTTCGGGGGGCGACGGTCGCGTTCAGATTCCTGCGCTCGTTGAACGTGCAGCCGATGTCGACGTTTTAATCACCGAAAACGTCAAAGACGCACTCTTGCTCGAAAACGAATTGATCAAGCAGTACAAGCCTGTGTTCAACGTGCGCTTGCGCGACGACAAGCAGTACCTCGCACTGCGGCTCGACCCCAAAGAAGAGTGGCCGCGCTTGCGTATGGTGCGGAAGTTTCG
>JASDVE010000276.1:0-3355 GCA_041891195.1 Myxococcota bacterium
AAATGGTAAACGCGGACGACTTAAAATCGTCTGGCCCTAGGCCGTGCAGGTTCGAGTCCTGCCCCGGGCACCATCTATAGTTGCCAGCGCACCACACTCGTCTGCGACAGTCGTTATGCGCCGGCCGCTGTGTGAATGATGACCGGCATTTGCGATGTTCCGCGGCATGACGTCCAGTGCCTCGTCGCAAGACGCGAGACATGGAGAGTTCGCAGCCGCGCTCTCTCTCTTTTTCTTGTACCTAGCCTTCGCCCCGGGGCACTATCAAAGTGTCGACGGCATGCTGATGTTCGAGCAGGCGCGTGCCTTGTTGTACGACGGGACGTTGTTGTTTCGCGAGCCCTTCGTTTGGGACGACACTTTTGCGACCAGTCTCTACGGCATCGGTTTGTCGGTCGCGTACATGCCCGCGATTGCCGTGTTTTCCGTGTTCGAGCCCGACGTTCTTCAACGCCTTGGAACCGGTGTCGATCTTCGGCGCATCTATGACGACCCTGTCTTCACGCTTGCGGCAACACCAACTCAGGCGGCCTTGGCTGCGTTCGCGGCGCACCGTACCGCCATGCTCGTTCGCGAGCTGGGTTTCGATCGCAGGACGGCTTTGTGGGCGCTCGCGTTCTTCGGTATCGGCTCTCCAGCCTTTGTCTATGCCGGCGCCGACTTTGCTCAGCCTTTGACGGCAGCGTGTGTTGTCTATTCGATCGAACGGGGCCATCACTATCGAGCCACGGACTCGCGCGCTGCACTGATCGGCTGCGCGATTTCAATCGGGTACGCGGTACTCACGCGCCCGCTAGAAGCGAGTCTGCTGCTGCCTTTTGCTGCCGTAGCTTGTATCGGTTATCCGGATCGAAAAATTCGACTCTCGGAAGTGAGCAGCATTTGCATCGCACTCGGAAGTGTATTCGCGCTTGCCGTCGGACTCACGCTCATGGTGAATACGCTTCGCTACGGCGCGCCGTTCCATAACGAGTATGCGAGCCTCGGCGCACGTTTCGTCGTGCCGACAACGGGAGTCCTGGGGCTACTCGCGAGTCCGGCGAGGGGATTGGCTTGGACGTTTCCGGCGATTTGGCTGGTGCCGCTTGGGCTGCGCCACTTGTGGCGGCTGGAAGACAGGCGGTCGGGAGCGGTCGCGTTGGGCGGCTTCTCGTTTCTTCTACTGCTCGTGACCGGTAGCTGGCATTCGTGGTTCGGTGGCGCGTGTTGGGGGCCGCGCTTCATGGTCAGCGCGTTGCCACTTCTAGCGGTCGCTGCCGCAATTGGGGCCGCCGCGCTGGATGAGCGAAAGCGCAGGATTTCATCGTGGACACTTCTGTTATTGGGGATCGGATGCGCGGCGCCAGGCGTGCTGACAGACTTGTTCGCGGGCTACGGCGCAAAGATCGCTTCGACCGAGGGGAGCTTCGCGCTGATCCACTATCCACCGATCTCAGGGTGGCAGTTCACGAGCCACGTCTTTGCGAAGAGCTTGGTCGATCGGCAGGCAATCGACATCGTGTGGTTCCGTGCTGTGGGGCAGACGGGTTGGCTCTCTCTAATTCCGTTCTTCGGTCTGCTTTGCGGATCGAGCGGGTTGGTGTTGCGGGTCAGGGCGTCACTTCGCAACGGGTAGAACCCCGGGCGGCGAGCATCCGCACAGTGGCACTACGGCAAGCGGGCGTCGACGGCGTCTCGCACTTCGTCGTCTGCCAACAGTTCTTCGAGTGCGTCTCCGTCGAGCAAGATGGTGCGCTGGTAACAGAGCTCTGGGACTTCGATTTCGATGCGATAAATTTCTTTGGGACCATCGAAGACCCGTCGGATGCGGAGAAACTGGTTGTCGCCGCCCTGAACGATCTGGTGACGCAGCGATTCAACGATACGCATTTCGCGTCCCATTCCGAGCGCGGTCGGGTCCAGCAGGCTGTCACTTAGACCCGTGTGTCCGCGTCTGCCTTCGTGAAAGCCCGTTAATTTGAAGCTGCCAGGGGGTTGCATGAAGCGACTACCATACCTGCTCGGAGGCCACGGGACCAAGCGTTTCCGTCTTGCGAATGGAACGAACTTTTCGCAAGTTGAAAGGAGTAGTCGAAAGCGAAACCGATTGAAAGAGAACTAGGTGAGACATTCGCTTTTCAGTTGGATGCATACTGAAATCATGCGACAAGAACTCCGCGTGGGTTTGCGCTAGCCGAAGTACTGAGCATGCTTCACCCGGTCTGGGAAGTCTGGCTTCTTCTTGTTCGGCTTTTCGGATCACGAGAAAGGCATCTATATGCACTGCGGAGAAGTCGTGTTTGCCGCTTCGAACCACGGGGGGGCCGGGCTCGGCGAGGGTGCGTTCCGCGATAGCAGCTAGACTCTTGAACCGTTGCACGACGCGGAACAACGTCGTACCACGTGTCGCTACCCACCCGTAAAATGATCGCAGAAGGTCTGAGTCGGCGCGATGAGCGATTGCGTTTCTTGGCGGCGCTAGAAGGGGCTAGAAGATCCGAATCTCGAAATCGAGGTCATTGGCGATGCCGCAGCGGGGCTCTCGAACACCGCACTTCGGCTGCGTGACGCACTTCGAGAACATCGACAGTTTACAGCCGCCTTTCGTGTGACTGGAGCGTTGTACGCTGTGCCCTCGGCGAAATGATGACGTCCCTCGCATTCGAACTCCGAAATCACCCACGCATTGTAGATCCCGAAATGTATCTCGATGCCGTCGAGGACTTGCGCGCTAAGCTCGATCTATAACGTTGCGACGGTTTCTGCGGCTGGACTCAACCGCCCGCTAGCTGTCGCCGATCGAGCGAAGAACGTGAAACAGTCGTCGCGAACCCGACGCGCAACCGAATCAAAATCATCTGCCCCTGAAACCCTCTACGGGGTTCACTGCTGCATTGAAGCGCTTCGCGCGAAGCGTCGGCCCATTTTGGGGCTGCTTGTAAAGCCCGGCGCCGAGCGGCGCGACGAGGTCCGCGATTTGATCGCCGAAGCCCAGGCACAGCGAGTGGGTGTACGTCCCCTCACGTCCGACCCTGTCGATCGAGGCGAATTCACAAATTCCCAAGGGGTTGCCCTCGAGGTAGGACCACTTCCGGAAGTCGAGATCGAGCAGCTAGCGGCACCGTCGGCAGGGCCGCGTCGCCTAGTCATCCTAGATGGAGTGGAAGACCCTCAAAATGTTGGTGCACTGGCACGAGTGGCCGAGGGCGCTGGGGCTCGAGGTATGGTGCTGTCGAAAAGGCGAGCGCCGCCGCTGAGTCCGGCGCTTGCGCGCGCGAGTGCAGGGGCCATTGAATGGCTGCCAGTCGCGCGGGTGACCAACCTGACGAGAGCCATCAAGTATCTGAAATCGCAGGGTTTCTGGGTTGTCGGAGCC
>JASDVE010000277.1:0-3228 GCA_041891195.1 Myxococcota bacterium
ACTCCGCGGGAGTCCTTACCATACACGGAACCCGGCAGGGTTTGCCTGCGGAAATGAACTTTGCGGTGCATGATCTGTCTCGCGCTTAGGCACGGGCCCCCTTCGCGAACCTGCCTTTCGGGATCCCGGATCGTCGTACGCAACTCACATGCAGATCTCGCAGGAGCTTTGATGACTACCGAGAATCAACCGTCCGTTGTTCCCGAAGGCGCCGCACGGTACGCGCTGTTCATGCTTACCCTTGCGTACGTCCTGAACTTCATCGACCGACAGATCCTCGTCATCATTCAAGAGCCCATCAAAAAGGAGCTCTTGCTCAGTGACTCGCAACTCGGGTTATTGAGCGGCTTTTCATTTGCGCTCGTCTACATCACGGCCGGGATTCCGATCGCGTACTGGGCCGACCGTGGAAATCGCCGCAACATCATCGTCCTCGCGATTACGGTTTGGAGCGGCATGACGGCGCTCTCCGGGTTCGCGCGCTCCTTTTCGGAACTTCTGCTCGCGCGGATCGGCGTTGGAATTGGCGAAGCAGGCGGCAGTCCACCCGCCCACTCCATGATCAGCGACTACTACCCACCCAAGGAACGTGCGACCGCCTTGGGAATCTACTCATCGGGGGTTCACATTGGTGTGCTCATTGGATTCCTCGCGGGTGGATTCATCGCCCAGGAGATGGGATGGCGGGTTGCCTTCATGGCCGTTGGCCTCCCCGGGATTTTGTTCGCTGCTGTGATGTACTTCACCGTGCGTGAACCCGAACGCGGTCGCTGGGAAACCGCCGAAGAAGCCCAGTACACCCCGACCCTGGCTGAAACGATCAATTTGCTCATGAAGTTTCGATCGTTTTGGTTCCTCGCGATGGGATGTGGACTCACTGCCTTCGCGGGATACGGAAACGGAAACTTCACTCCGCCCTTTTTGATGCGAAGTCACGGACTAGAAGTTGGAGAAGTCGGCGTCTTGCTCGCGGTTTTTGGCGGTGGCGGCGGCATCATTGGAACCTTGCTCGGCGGGCGGCTTGCGGATCATCTCGGATCAAAGGACGCGCGTTGGTATATGTGGGTCCCCGCAATTGCGGGAACCTTGGCGCTCCCACTCACGTTCCCCTACTTGCTACTCGACAACACCACGGTCGTCATGGGCTTGTTATTTGTGGTGACGATCTTGATCAACACCTATCTCGGGCCATGCATCGCGATGGCGCACGCGCTCGTCCCCCCGGCCATGCGCTCTCTTACAAGTGCGATTTTGTTCTTTGTGTTGAACCTGATCGGCTTGGGCATGGGCCCGCTCACCGCAGGTATGCTGAGCGACTACTTCGGCCAGACGTATGGCGACGACGGACTGCGCTACGCGATGCTCATCGTTGGGATGGTGGCGTCGGTCGGGGTCGTGATGTTCTTTATGGCGGCGCGCACGATTCGCGCGGATCTCGAAGCCGCGCGAGCCCTTACTCACACTTAGGCGTCATGTTCAGCGAGGGTCGGGGTCGATTCCAGTTTCGTTGCGCCGGGCGTGGTACTCGTTGACCGTGTCAAACGGCAAGTATCCCTTGATCACTTCATAACCGTGCTCGGCAAAGAACGCGTTGACATCCGGCCGCTTGCCTTCGGTCACGACAAGCTCGATCCCAAACCCATGCCAGCCGAGACATGATTAGAAGCGAAAGGTCCATCCAAGTTTGACCCGAGGTTCGGTGACTCCGCGCTCAAGCTCGCCATCTTCTATGAGTAACCCCTGATTGAGAACCGCGAAGAACTCGCGGCCCGGAGTAATGATCCAACGCACTCGCGTATTAATGCCGATGGTATCGCTGTCGCTGTCGAACTGAACAAAGGTGTTCCAGGAAAGCTTCGTTGTGAATTGGATATTGGTTTTGACGCCAATTAAGTGCACGACGAAATCGCCGTCTGGCAAATCGACGTCGTTCCGGGTGTAGTTCACCGTTAGTAAGAAGTGCCGCGAGGGTCGCCAAGACACACTCGGTGTAAAGTCCCAACGCTCACCGCCGTGAAACCCCGAACGCGTCAAAATTGCGCGAGCACTGATCGGCCGGGCGTCGCTTGCGGAAACATCTAGTCTGTAGCGATCCCAGCTGTAGCTGCCATTGGGGATGGTGACGGTTTCCCCGTGTCGTTCTTCCGTACGGATGTCGAAGTCCTCGGCAAGCGTTTCGAAGACCCGGGCGTACGTCACGGCCACTTTGTCACCGACGGGATTCGTGAAGGTGAACGGTTCGAAGTTGATCTCCCCGGACCGAAACTCGTTATCCGTATTCGTCACGTAGAAGCCCGTGACCCGGTGATCAATGGTGCGAAGGAACCCACGGGGTCGTTGGCGAAAACGGTAGCCAGCGTAGTAGTTGCGAATGTCGCGTCGACTGGTGAAACCAAGCGCAGGGGTGAAGTTCTTCTGAACGCCTTCCGCGATCAAATACCAATTCACACGATCATTCGGGTAAGTGAGGCGCGTTCCCCAGGCAAGTTGGTCGCCGCTCAAGCCATCGGTGTCACTTCGCTGTACCCAACTTCGCGCGACCACCGTACGACCTTCATCGAAGAACTGGCTATTACGATAATTGACATCCGCACCGATCAGGAAGTTGTCGTCTTTCGAGTTGGGATTGCCGCTCGTCACGATCACGCCGGCGGTCGATTCGTCGAGGAGATTCGCGGAAACCCGTGCAACCGCGAGGTTCCGAACTCCAATTTTTTCTCGCTTACCGGTGGCAGGGTCCGCGAGCCGTTTGTAATCGTCCGTGACCACGTCAATGAAGCCGACGTTGAACGGTCCAACCCTGCCTGTCACTTTTGTCCCGGCGATGATCGGGATCTCTTCTCCTTGGTCGCTGAAGCCGATCCTGCGCGAAAAGAACGGCAAGGGATTCCGTTGAAGGCCCCCGAAACTGAATATCCCTCCGTCCTGTAAAAAGAACTGCCGCTTCTCGGGAAAGAAGAGCGAAAAGCGTGTGAGGTTGATCTGCCGCGTATCCACTTCGGCCTCACCAAAGTCGGTGTTCACCGTAAGCGCGCCGGTGAGCGACGGTGTGATGCGATAGAAGGCGTCGACGCCCGGGTCGAAGTTGGTGTCTTTTTCGCCGGTGAGACCCTCGTCAGAGTGGCGCAGCGCCAACTTGGGAACGACGTCCAGGCCGATACCCTGCTGGATGCCCACGAGGCCTTTGAGTCGCCCCGCCCCTTTTAAGTTGAACGGATGAATCTCCGG
>JASDVE010000277.1:3238-3600 GCA_041891195.1 Myxococcota bacterium
GTCCTCTTCTCCGTTGCGTTTGATGAAGCGAACGACTTGCAAGCCCCAAGTCGTCTGGTCTCTTGCGATGGACAAGGTCTTGTAGGGGATTGCGATCTCGACGTAGTACCCCGTCCGATCGATTCGCGCGTCGGCGTACCAGATCCCGTCCCACTCATAGGACTCAGAACCATTTTCGATCAACCCATCACGCTTATTGCCGAGCGGGTTGACCTCGAAGTGGAAGCCGTTGCGCTGGTCGAAGTAGGTGTCGAGGCTGATCGTGATCCGGTCGCCACTCGACATGTTCGCGTCTCGCACCATGTTGCTCAGTGCGATTTCGTCCGGCGACGAATCGAAGGCATGCACGCCGATGTATAGAA
>JASDVE010000277.1:3610-14975 GCA_041891195.1 Myxococcota bacterium
CTGCGGCGGTCTGCCAAACCGCTTCGTTCAGGTGACCATCAATTTTGGGTGCCTCACTTGCCAACACCGCAGTCAATGAAGGCCTTGCCGTCTCTGCGGCAACCGAATGAGTTGGCCCGACCGCAAGCGTAAGAACACCCAGGCAAAGAACCCACGTAGCATGAGTGAGCACGCCGAATGTACGAATCATTGGGATCTCGGTACCTGATCAACCGTGCCGCGAGACGTGCGTCGCGCTTGCGAACCGAAGCCACTGTTCGTTGGCCGCACAGTTTATCGCAGATGGATTAGGGCAACGTCTCCACCAAGAAGGTCCTGGACGCGGAGATCCGAAGAACTAAGTAGAGTGCCGCCTACCGAGCACGGTTCCGCCGGCGAGAACCATCAGACCGATCAAGATCGCGATCCCGACAAAGCCAAGTGCCGGTACGCCGGCACCTGGCGGTGGAAAATCCAAGGGGTTGTTCGGATCGGAGCCAAACGCCACTTCTACACCATCGTCAGCACCATCGCCGTCAGTGTCGGCGTTGAATGGACTCGTCCCTGTGTCGTCGTTGTCGACAAAGACACCGGAGTTGGACTCGACGCCGTTTCGAAGTGTGTCCTCATCCCGGTCGACGCCCATACGCACCCCTGAGCCCGGCGGCACGCACGTGTACGTAATCGTCTGCGCGGCACCGACGGGGTCTGCCTTTGCGCGGAGTGCAGCTTCGGCGATTGGCGTACTATTGTCGTCGGGCTGGTAACTGCCAGACACGATTCGGACGTAACCCCGCTCGACGCCCCCTTCTACAGTTTTGGCGATCGCGTTGCATTCCTTGACGACGCCACCGAGAATTTGTGACTCAAAGGTCGCGGCGGCTCTGGCGTCAATAAGCGTGATGCGGTCGTTGACGTCCGGATCGTTGAAGTTCGTTGGACTGATGGTCACCTGCTGACCAACGATCGGCGCGAGGTCGGTCGGAAAGGCGAGCATGAAGTCGACCAAGTCATCTTCTTCTTGACCCGTAAGCGAAAAGACCCCGCTACTCACGAAGGTCTTCATGCTGTCGACTGAACCGTCGTGGAGATAACCGGTCCCGCGGACCTGGTCGCCTGGGACGCTAAACATACCCACCTTCTGAACCATGTTTCGGTTGTGCGGCACCTTGGCGTGTTGGGGTTCGCCTTCGAAGCTCTGCTCGCCACCGGTTCCGAAAAAGCCGTTCACTGGATCGAGGCTATGGCAGCCATCACAGTCTTCGACGGTGTCGGTCGCATTTGGATCAAGGGGAGCGCATTCAGTCGTCGTGGGACCACAGCTGAACCACTTCGACTCACCCGCCGCTTGCGCTGGCGTCAGGGTGTTGTCCAGGTTGCGAACCGGGTTTGGCGGCAATTGCATTTCAAGAACAAAGTCCGTGAATTGCTGCATTTCGGGGGTCGTGACAGTTCCTTCCATTCCAAGCAGGCCTTCGAAGGCCACAATGAAATTGCGAAACGATTGATCTTCATTGCAAGGTGCATTTTGGCTCGGCGACAGGTTGTAACCGGGCTCCGTGCAAGAGTCTGTTCCAAAGATGCCGTCCGCACGGTCTCCCCGCCAGTGCATCGCACCGTGGGTCGACATGCCCCGGAGTGTCTGGGTCGTCATTGGGCCCTTCATCGGATGAAATTGCGTCGATCCGGGCAGCAAGGGGTCGGGCTGGGGCTGATTGTTTGTTGAGGTTGTTTCGTCGGGGTCGCCCAAGTTCCACGCGAGACTGTCCATGTCACCAAAAATATGACAACTCGAGCAAGAGGCCTCGCCGTTGCCCGACGTGTCGAGGGCGCTGTACAAAAACTTGCGGCCGACTTTCACCGAATCCGGCTCAGGGTTGTGAAGCGTATGGATTGCCGTGGTTAGCTCTGTCAACAAGTCGATCACTTCGACTGAATTATTGAAGCGCGTGATGACATAGAGGCGATTGTTCGTTTCATCCAATGCCGCGCCACTGGGTCCACCGCCGGTCGTGTCGAGATAGTCCGCGCTCTCCACAGTCGGGTCGAAGTTGGCTTCGAAGAGGCTGTCTTCAAGTTCGGCTTGGGTAAAGACGCCAACTTTTTTTGAACCAAAAGCCGGGATATAGATCGGACTCCCTGTGCTGTGGATCTCCGGCAGCATGGGGGTCGCGAGGCTGTGTGCGATTTGTGCGTTGATGGTCGCGTGGTTTGCGCCAGCGTCGGTATGCAGAGTGTTGTAGTTGATGTGTTGATTGAGGTGTTGAACGTCTTGACTCGGTCCCGATGGATCGAGCACTGTGACGCGGGTCTGCGAAACGTTGCCTTGCACAGTCGTTGCGCCGTGGAGGCCGGGGCCTTCAAAGCGAACCTCGTTGGGGCTCTCGGTGTTGGTGACATAGACTTTGCCGCTGTTCGGGTTTACGGCCATGTTGAACAAGATGGTTCCCACGGAGTTGTAAACGTTGCCGCGCACGAGGGTGGCTGCGTCAAAGGCAAACACATCGTTGTCGGGCAACCTCAAGGGGACCATCGCATTCCAGCTTCGACCGAGCGTATCTTGCCAATCCGTTCCGCTCCATTTCACGATCAAGCCGGATTCTGGGGCGGGGTCGCCCGCGGCATTGTCATCCGGTCCTGGTACGCCACCGGGCGCTCCACCCGACGGACCCGCCGAATCAAAGCCATCAGGAATCAACCTTTCGTTCACCACTGTTGTTTGATTGCCGGAGTGGAATGCGGCGACATATACAGTGGTGCCGTCGGTCGCGAGGGCGCGCGGCGTGTCGGCGAAGAACGTCAGTACGTCGATGGGGGTACCACCAATGGTTCCGCCTGGGATAATTGCGTTAAAGACCCACACGTCGGCCCGGCCGATGCCCTCCAGCGTGAAGCGCGGATCAGCGGGGTTGCCGGTGCCCCAGATCCCCGAGATCGAACTATGAAGTCGATGCTGACCGCGATGCGCCGTACTGATGAAGGCGCGATTCGCGGCGAACACGATGTCGCGTGGTTCATCGCCGACAAGCAAGGTGCGCGACACCATTGGAACGGCGCCGGACAAATCAACGATGCTGACGCTGTCCGAGAGATGATTCACCACCCACACTTCATTGTTGGTTCGCGGAGCAACGGAGACGGGTTCCATGCCGACGGGAACGGCCGCTAACCAGGTGAGCCCTGCTCCGGATACGGAGAAGATTTCCAGGGTGTTGTCCGGCGTGTTGACCGCAAAAAGCCGAGTTCCATCGGGAGACAATGCAATGGGACGCACATGACCACTTTCAAAGGACACAAACGACGTCTGCGCACTTGCTGCGAGAGCCATCCATAGCGCTGCCACGAACCACAAGGCGCCGGTTAGACCTCGTCGGCTGCTGGCCCGAAACTCGAATGCGTTCTTATTTGCCATTTCCCAATCCTCTCTGTTCGCCGCCTTCGATCCGAAACCTCAGTGTTCGTCACAGGTTCGTCTGAATCAAAAGGGATACGTCACGACAGCTAATTTCGTTACACCTCGACGAAGCATTCATTCTATACGACGGATGAAGAAAAGGTCGTCATAAATCAGGGTTTTGGAGCCCTACCAGAAGCGAGGCGCAACTGAAGCCTGCCCCGTCACAAGTTTCTGCGCTTGTACGAGCCCGGCTTGACACTCCGGAATGGGACGGTCGGCGGGACCGCAATGACGCCAAAGCGAGACAAGCCCACGCGGATCAAAGGGGAACGCGTGAGAGTAGTAAGCGTCGAACTGTCGGCTCGCCAGCAATGCGTTTTCGGCGTCGAGGCGCGCAGGAGGCCGTGAGTAGCCAAGGTAAACCTGAAACACAGGAAGGAACTCGAGCCAGGGTGCTTGTCCCGTCGTGGTTGCCCATTGGAGCGCCGCCCCGAGTGCATCGGAGTTCGGCCGCGCATGGGTCCAGGCGGCCGCGACCGGACCGCAAAGTTCAAGTCCTCGAGAACACGATTGGCGCAGCATGGTGTCCCAAGTCTTTTCTGGCACAGTATTCCCGAAGCGTTGCAGGTAAAGACCGAGCAACGAATTTTCTCGGCCAATCCGAGCCGCTTCGCCGACGCCCGTAAAGGGAAGCGCTGCGGAGTCTCCTCGGAAAAATGCACGAGCGGCCTGATGGCTCAGACGTGGGTGCGTAAGCGTTTGAAGGGGGCCCTCTTTCAACGCGGGTTCGATCGCGTCGAAGGGGACAGCTTCATGCACCAAGAGCGCGGCGGGAGACTTGATCCCGACACGCATCAACGCACGTTGATAATCCGGGAGACGCAGTCTGGCCTCGATCTGCGCGAGATGATTCGCCGGCTCGGACGCACGCAACCCGACCAACACGAGATCTGCCGAGTTCTTCCAGATTGCGACGTGGTCAAAAACTTCGGCGTAGGTGCGCAGTACAAGCTCAAGGGTTTCGTCGTCGGACTCGTAGACGTGATACCACTGGGCATAGGCTCCACCAGGCGCGAGCCGGTCGCGGGCGGCTTCAAGGAACTCACGGGTGTAAAGCATTTCGACGCCCGTCACCCATGGGTTGCTGGGCTCGGAAACGATGACGTCGAACTCACCTTCAGCCCGGAGAAGAGACCGATACGCGTCACTGCGAATCAGTTTCACCTTCGGATCGGTGGATGCATTGTGGTTCGCAAAGTCGAAATACGGAGCCGCATCCACGACCGCAGATGAAATTTCTGCGACTTGTACTTCTTTCATCTGATCGAGTTGCGCGAGTTCGCCGACGGAGATTCCGAGCCCGTATCCAATCACAAATGCGCGTTCGGTCTTTTCGGCGAACAATGAGGGAACGATCCCGAGAAGCACCATCGTCCTTGAATCACCCCGGGTGCTGCCGTCGGACTTGCCATTCACGACAAGACTGCGGTGTCTCCCGTCGTCTCCGTTGAGTTGGATGACACCAACAGAACTCGTCGGATCGTCCTCGTAAAACAGGAACGTCCCATTTGTCGGCAGCGGCGGCCCGTCCCAGGTGGTCGGCGATTCAGTACGAACACGAACGAGGCCAGGCATAAGATTGCCGGGAACCCAGGCTGGGAAGACCGTGAGACCCGTCCAAAGAACGATGACGACCGCGGACGCACTTGGCCAACGGAACCCAGGGTAAGTACGCCCGGTAATCAGGACCGCGGACAAGACCACTGCGCCCAGTGCAATGCGATAGACCTGACTCAAATCAAACCAGGTCAATAGGACATAGCCACCCACGAGTGCGCCCAACAAAGAACCCACGGTATTCACGCTATAGAGCCGACCCGCCTGTGCTCCGAGATCTCCCACTTCACGGCGCATCGCGTGGAAAAGAAGTGGGAGAACTGCGCCCGAAAGAATCACCGCTGGCCCCACAAGCGCCAGCACGCCGAGCAGCGCTGCGACGTGGAACGGTTCAAACGAAGCCGCGTCGTGATCGAAAGACACGCGAATCAAATGTCCGAGGTACGGACTCACGCCAAGCGGCACATGCAAAGCGGCAAGCCATAGCGAGAGTCCCCAAAGCGTTAGCGGTAAAACCGCCCGACCGATCGTCGTGAGTGCGCCGACGGCGAGACTTCCTAGTGCGATGCAAAGCACAAATACGGCGACGACCATCGAAAACGTGTACTCGGAAGAGCCAAAGCTCAAGCCACCCAACCGAACCATGGTCGTTTGAAGCGTCATCATGGCGAACCCGATCAGGAGCGCGACGCCGCCATACACGAGCGAAGTTGCGCTCGTGCCATGCAGCTCCGGGCCGGAGTCGAGGTCGATGACTTCCCTTCGCGTGCGTCCTATCAAAATGAAAATGATTCCGACGACGAGGTTCACGAGCCCCATTGCACGAAGTACACCGTCGAGCCCAAGCAGCGGAATGAGGACGAAGCCGGCAGCGATCGCGCCAAGGAACGCTCCGAGCGTGTTGAACGCGTACACGTACGCGTGGAATCTCGTGGCGTCTTCGAGACTCCGCGCCAATGCCTGGGTGAGAAGGGGAATCGTCCCGCCCATCAACATGGCGGGAGGAACAATCAACAGCGCTGCCAGCGTGACATCGATCGCGAATCCGAATAACCCGCCCCCGCTTGGCAACCAGACTGAAAGCGCAAGCACCCAAGGAAAGACAAAGGGGAACAACAAGCAATAAAGTCCGATACTTGCCTCGACCCCCCCGTAAACGATTAGGAGCGGCGGCGGCTGCCCATTCGACTTTCCCCGTGCGACCAACCATTGGGTGAGGCTGCCGAACACCCAGTAGCCAAACGACAAGCCACCGAGGAAGAGACCCAGCACGGAAGCCGTGGCCTCACTATGCGCGCCGAGTAAGACACCAAGATACTTCTGCCAGGTGACTTCATAAGCCAACCCGCTGAAGCCCGTGATCACGGTCAGCAACAAAACCAGTGCGCGGAGCATGCCTGCAGTATGTCAAATGACGTAACCACGCGCCTTCGGTCCACGTCTTTCGCACCTGCTTAAATTTGCAAGCCTTGCGACAGTTCGAAATCTTCGAACGGGGTGCTATCGCACGACAGCCGAGGGACCTATCCTGATGCCCTCTAAATTCGTCGCGAGGGGTGAGGGAAGATGACGCAAGCTGCTTGGGTTGGCGCCGTTGTGCGTTTGGTTGGTTTCTTGGGTTTGTCGTTCACTGTGTTCACTGGATGCGCGGACACACCCAAGGTTGTCCCCGAAGCGCCCAGCGCTCCGGTTGCGCGGGTCGACGGCGGACGTCTCATTGCAGCGGACTCCGAACCCGGCAACTGGATGTCCTATGGCCGCACCTATAGCGAGCAGCGTTTTAGTCCCCTCGAAGCAGTCAACGACCAAAACGCCAGCGAGCTAGGCCTCGCCTGGTCATATGATTTAAATACGACCCGAGGCGTAGAAGCGACCCCTATTGTGGTCGACGGTGTGATGTACACAACCTCCTCATGGAGCATCGTCACCGCCCTCGATGCCAAAAATGGCATCCACCTCTGGACCTATGACCCGAAGGTGAAAAAAGAAAAATCAAAACACACGTGTTGTGACGTGGTGAACCGCGGTGTCGCGGTCTGGGAAGGCCAGGTCATTTTCGGTGCACTCGACGGACGCCTCATCGCTCTCGACGCAGCCACAGGCGAAGTAAACTGGGAAGTCGCCACCTTCGACCCCGCCCTGCCCTATACGATCACGGGCGCGCCACGAATCATCAAAGGCAAAGTACTGATCGGCAATGGTGGTGCCGAATTTGGCGTTCGAGGTTTCATCGCCGCTTATGACGTCAATACTGGTGAGCGGCTATGGCGCTTCTTTACGGTGCCTGGCGACCCGTCTCTTGGCTTCGAAAACGACGCGATGAAGATGGCAGCCATGACCTGGTCGGGCGAATGGTGGAAGCTCGGCGGTGGCGGCGGAACCGTGTGGGATTCGATGGCCTACGACCCGGAACTCGACCTTCTGTACATCGGCGTCGGCAACGGCACGCCGTGGAATCAGAAGATCCGGTCACCCGGCGGCGGTGACAACCTCTTCTTGTCATCGATCGTCGCTCTGCGTCCGGACACGGGTGAATACGTTTGGCACTACCAAACGACACCCGGGGAGACGTGGGACTACACCGCAACCCAGCACATCATTCTTGCCGACATCGAACTGGAAGGGGAGCCGCGCAAGGTCCTCATGCAGGCCCCGAAGAACGGTTTCTTTTATGTAATCGATCGAACCAACGGGAAGTTGCTGTCTGCGAACAACTACATCCAGATTACCTGGGCGACCCACGTGGACAAGGAAACAGGACGTCCAGTTGAAGTCGAGGGCGCGCGCTACGAGGACGCCACGTTCATGCTCTACCCGTCCTATCTCGGCGGGCACAACTGGCATCCAATGTCATACAACCCGGAAACCGGGCTGGTTTATATCCCGGTACTCGACATTCCAGCATTCTATGCGCAACCCGCAACAGAGTTCGAGTACCGCCCCGATTACACAAACCTGGGTATTGACGGGACCATCGGCGGGCTGCCAGACGCCCAGGCCGAGCGAGATGCACTGCGTCCATTGATTGCGGGGCGACTCGTTGCGTGGGATCCAAAGACCCAGAAGGAAGCCTGGCGGGTCGAGCACCGGGGGTCGTGGAACGGGGGCACCCTATCCACAGCCGGCAATCTGGTCTTCCAAGGGACAGCAGACGCGAAATTCGTGGCCTATACCGCGGACAAGGGTGAGCCACTCTGGGCGTTCCCAACCCAAACAGGTGTGGTCGCACCGGCCATGACGTACGAAGTCGACGGCGAGCAGTACGTCACCGTGAATGTCGGGTGGGGCGGTGCATTCGCACTCGTCTTCGGTGAATACGTTCAAGCCGAGAGCATACCCAACGTGAGTCGGGTTCTTACGTTCAAGCTTGGGGCCAACGGCAGCCTGCCAGATCGTAAATGGAAACCGGTTGTGACGTTCAACCCGCCAGCGCAGAGCGGAACGCCTGAAGCGATAAAGCTTGGACATGCACAGTATCAAGATACGTGCATGGGATGTCATGGTCTCAATGCGGTATCGGGACTGCTGATACCAGACCTACGCAGCTCGGCACTGATTCATGATCAGGCCGCTTTTGACAACGTGGTGCTCGGGGGTGCCCTTCGCGACAAGGGCATGGCTTCGTTCGCAAGTGAACTCGATGCAGAAAAGAGTGCCGCCATCCGGGCGTACGTGATCCAGCAGGCGATCCGCGGACAACAGGTGCAGGCGTCGCAATAACATCAGGCATGACCATCGAGGAAGGTTGATCCAGCACTGCTGGTCGCATGCCCTCGGCACGTCCGCCCTACGCCATCGAAAGCATGAGGCCCTGTGGGTCAAGCCCCAGAAGCACGCGACCGGCATCGTCAATGTGATGCAGCGCCACGGTCATGTGCTGCCGGATAACACGAACGTCTCGTGCGTGGCGTTCCAGTGGAGAGTCAAGTTGATTCGCAGTGGTTCCCGCAGCTTCGGCAATGATGTCCACGGCTTCGGCACACGCTTGCGCCGAATCGGAACAAGCGATTTGAAGCAGTGCTCGTTCTCGGGGCGTCATGCGCCGCTCCGAAAGCGCCGCGTCCCAGGCCTCGTCCACGGCTTCGAACACAAAGGCACGAGCACCCCGCAAGCGAGCCTCCGCCGTAGCGACGGCCCGTTGTGCAGTGGGTCTCTCGCGAAGTTTTGCCCCCGAAAAGCGCGGAAGTTTGTCATGGGCCAAGTCGAGAAAGTGATCGATCGCAGCGCGGGCGATCCCAAAACCGACGCCCACCTTGTTGTACGCCAGTCGCGAGCCGCTTGGGATTCGGTTCAGTGGTGATTCCATTGTTGCCGGCGTGCCGAACTGCGCGGCCTGGTCCGTGGGCACGAATGCCTTGCGCACCTTCACGTCATGAGAGCCTGAACCGCGAAGCCCCGACACATGCCATGCATCAATGATCTCGATGTCACTTGCTGACATCACGGGAAATACCGGCGGCACCCCAACCTTGGGTTCGCCGTTTTCGTGCACGATAGACAGGCCGCCGAACCAAGTGCAGTTGTGAACTCCGCTAACGAATTGCCAGTCGCCACTAACCTCATAGCCACCCTCGACGAGTTCGGCCCGGCCGAATGCCGCAGTTGAGCTGCTCAAGATTGACAGAGGATCCGAGAAGAGTTCGGCCCCTTTGGGAAACCCGAGAGACACGAGCCCGAAAGACTCGATGCCGATCATGAGGTTCCAGCCTGCGGCACCGTCGGCGTAGGAGATGGCTTCGATGACTTCGATCTGTGTTCTTGGCGACGCTTCGGCACCCTGAAACGAATGCGGTGCCGACACCCGGTACAAGCCCGCTTTGGCCATGGCTCGAGCGACTTCGGCGGGGAGCCGTCGCTCTTTTTCCGCCTCGTCGGCCGCCCTGCGCACCATCGGCTGTAACGCAGTGGCTCGCGTCACAAGTTCGGCTTCATGGGGAGATTGCGGCTGTTGTGACATCAAAACTCTCGTGTCTTGGGTTGTGACGGTGCGACCGGCTCGTGTTGCCGACGGGGAGTCTCTGACTAAGGCGCGGAGATCTCGTGCGCGATCATCGTCCGCCCCTCGAAGACGGCTTTATCGAGTACGTTGAAGGCGTCGACGAAGACAAAGTCGAATTCCTGATTTTCATTTACATCCCGATGTAGCATCACAATGAACATGTCACCCGAGGTCGGTTCAGGCTCGACCGTGATCTGAACATTCTGATTGTCTCCGCTCTGCACGTACGTAGACCCAACATAGAGATCGCCATTGGGCTCACCGTTTTCGAACGGATGCATCACCAACCAGCCATTGCCGTCGATATGCACTTCGGGAAAGCTAAAGGTTGCACCCTCTCTCGTTGCTCCATCGACGATGATCCAGTTGGCTTCGCCATTGTCGAGCTTGATCACCCAGCGGGCGATCGACGTACACGCGGTGAGCGCCAAAAGAGTTCCAACGACAACGATCAGACGGGCAGACTTCATACGCGTTCCTTTTCGATTTGGCTCAACGCTAACGCACTGTTCCCACGAAGCCGATTCGCAAAGCCGAATCCTCAGCAGCAATCGGGAGACCACTGGATTCATCGCCGGTTGCAAGGTGGTCCTGGGCTGAAGCCCATCGTCCAAAAGTTTCTCTGTGTGAGACATTACCGGGCTGGGGCCCCGATGGACGAATCAAGCAGCACTTTATGACTGGGCCCGACGGCTTTGTCGCTGTGGACCAACGCCCGGTCGGCTTCGACGTGCTTCGCCTGGACGCGAAGCGCTCCCCCTTTGCAAAGCCGAATTGGCTCTGGCTTACTGGCAGATTGCCCCCTCCCCTAGAGATCGATGTGCGTCACAAGTCCGAGCGGAAGCGGAAGCGGAAGGCTGGCACCAAAGGTGCTGTAAAGTCACGAGCTGAAATTCCACCAATCAAGGCGCCACGCAAAAGGCACAAGACCGCATACAGTCCCGTGAACTCAAAATGCGCGTAGTCTGGAGGTTGAGATGACTAGAAATGGTGGGCAAAGCCGGAATGCCGTGGCCGCGATCGCGGCAACAGCCGTGGTCGGGCTGGGGGCCATGATTTGGACGAGTGGTTCAGGGGAGTCTCCGAATCGCGAGACACCCCGCCCTGGCTCTTCTGGATCGACGTCAACCCCAAACGAAATGACGAACGCCTCGACACCCCCAACGTCGATGTCTACGGGTGGGGCCCCACCGCTCAAGCCGGTCAACATTGTGCAGTCTCAATTCGCAATCGAAGAACACGGTCGACTCAAAATCGACGCAGACTCACTGCCCGAGTCCGGCGAGGTCACCGTCACCCTCGCCATGCCCAATGATGTTCGCGGCACAGGTCCAATACCAGTGCAGATCATCGGGGTCGATGGTCGAAAAATT
>JASDVE010000278.1:0-967 GCA_041891195.1 Myxococcota bacterium
GCGCGGGTGTCTGGGCTTTGTGCGACCTACTTGCGCAGGTGTTGAACAGAGAAGCGATCGCGCTGTCTCTCGCCCGTGGTTCAACCTTGCCGGTCCTGGCGATCGCTCCGCTCGCCGTTGAGTTGTTACTCGAACAGAGTCGGGAACTCCGCAATCGATATGCGCGAGTGCTTCCTCCCCTGTGGCTCGGGGTTGGCGCACTCATGGCGGTCAGCGTTTTTACACCGGCCTTCATCTCCGGGGTGACATTCACAAAATGGGGGTGGATGACAAAGCTCGGCCCCTTCTACTACGTGGGGTTCGCGCCGGTCGTCGTTTGCATGGTGATCGCTTTCGCGTCGTACCGGGCTCAGGGGCGACTGAAACAACCCGCGGCGTCTTCCATGCGGCACGTGCTGGCGCTGATGGCCATGCTGTTGCTTTCAGTGATCTCCGTAACCGAAGTCATTGCGCCTCTTCTTGAAATCGCAGCGCCTCGCCTGGGTGCTCTTAGTGTGACGTTGCTTGGCGGGATCTTGTGGATACGTACCGGGAGCATGGGCGAATACGTCCCACTTCCGAGTGACTTTTCGCGCAGGATGCTCGACAACATTTCTGACGGCCTGGCGCTCGTTAATCGAGAAGGCCGCATTCGAACGGTGAACGCTTCCTTTGCACGCCTTGTGCAATCGGAGCCGAGCAAACTCAAGGACGTGTCGATCGAAGAACGATTTGGCCTTCCCGTCGGAGAGATTCCCGATCGCGGCGAAGAATTTGAAACAAGCTTCTTGTGCGAAGACGGAACCACGATCCCGGTTTCGGCGACGCGATCGGATCTACGCAACGAACAGGGGACCCGACTTGGCGCGGTGCTCATCGTCCGCGACCTGGGCGAGGTCGCAAGACTTCGTCGCAGGCTATTGGCTGCGGGGCGTCTGGCCGCGGTTGGCGAACTCGCCGCGGGGATCGTCCACGAAGTCAATAACCC
>JASDVE010000278.1:977-3310 GCA_041891195.1 Myxococcota bacterium
AACCTGAACAGCCTTCATAAGAACGATGCCGAAACCATGGAAATCCTCGCGCGCGAGCTCCCCGCGAACACGGTCCCCGCAACACTTCACGACGTTCAACATCTGGTTGGGCAATCGCTGCAAAGCTGTGACCGAGTCGCGCGTATCGTGAAGGACGTTCGGGGCTTCTCTCACATGGGGCCGACCGGACAGCACACGACCGACTTGAACAACCTTCTCGAAGAAGTGGTGCGGATCGCAACGCCGCAACTTCGTACTCGGGCGACGGTGGTTCGAAAATTTGGTGAGATCCCGCTCGTTGAATGTTCGGGACAGGAAATTCGACAGGTCTTTCTGGACTTAATTCTCGGCGCGGCGCGCTCCCTCGAAGGACGCGGCACGATTCGAATTGAAACGTCTGCTGCGGACGATCAGGTCACGATTGTTGTCGAAGACAATGGTTGTGGGTACACGCCAGCCGAAATCGAAGAGGTCTTCGAGCCCGTGTCTTGCCGAACGGAGACAGAAGGGGCGCGCGATCATTGCGTCGCATATCAAATCGTCCGCCAGCACAAGGGTTCCATTCGGATGAAATCTGAGCTCGGTGAAGGTGCAAAGGTTTCAGTCATTCTCCCCATTAACCAAACGACTCCGGTTGATTTGAAAATGGAAAAGGCGAACGGCGGTTCAATGGATTTTGATTCGGTGAACGACGTATGATCGAATTTGTCGTCGTCATGAAGATTATGACCTGCCTCGCTGCAGTGATTCTTTCCTGTTCCATCGTAAGCCGCGACCCAGGGCTCCAAATCAACCGGCTTATGGCGGTTGTTCCGGGCCTGATCGCTTTGTGGGCGGGCGGCGAGTTGGTTTCGAATTTGCAGCCAAGTGCCGCGCAGGCCGAGCCATGGGTACGCGCCACAGGCGGTGCCTTGCTTTTGCTGGGGCCCGTATGTCTTCATGTTTTTGCAGAGTTAGCCGGTTCAAGGCGACCCATGGCGGCACGCTTGCTTCCGATCTCCTACGCGGCAAGCTCGCTGGCGGTCGGGCTTCACGTGACCATGGGCTGGGGCCTTGGCACGGTTGAGCCAGTGACTTGGGGCTACGCATTCGGACTCGAACCCAAGTTCGCAGTGTTGTTTGCGACGTTGGTCGCACCGATCGTTTACGTGCTTGTTTGCAGCGGTTCGATCTTGCCTCAGTCGCAAGCCGAGACCGAGCGCAAAGGTTGGCGGAAGCTGTACGCAGCCGTCGTTGCCGCGGTCGCCGTTGCAACAACCATCGACGTTGTTCTTCCAGCATTGGGCGTCCGTATGCCCCCAATGGGGAGCAGTTGGGTCATCGTCGTCGCATACGGAAGCGTGATCCAGTTTCGCCGGTACGGCTACGCGCTCATGTCGTCAGGTACGTTTGCGAAACAAATTCTAGACACGCTGAATGATGGCGTTGTGATGCTACGACTCAACGGCGAAATCCGCTCTGCGAATTCCGCATTTCAACGTCTCGTCGACGCCGACAATGGTGCGATTCTAAACAGTCAATTTTCAAAATTCGTTCCAGAGCTCGAGAAAGATCTGAGCACACTTGAAAGCAATTTTGAATGCGAACTTCATGCGTGCAGCGGTGCCGTGACTCCAATCCACATTTCAGTGACCCCACTATTCAACGCGTCGGGTGCCTTCTGTGGTGTGGCACTATTGGTTCGCGACTTGCGTGAAGTGTCGGAATTGCGAGGAAGTCTTGTGGCTTCCGATCGCCTTGCAACCGTCGGCGGCTTGTCAGCCGGGATCAGTGACGAGATTCGCGAACCAATCCATGAAATGCGAAGTCACCTGGAAGGCATTCGGATGCGTCTTGGAGTCCTCAATGACGCGGCTGGTGAATGTACGTCCCAGGAAAAACTTACGATGCTGGTCAATGATCGTGAGGAGTTGCTTGACGAATGTCTCGAAGGGATCGACCGGATCGATGCCATCGTCCGCGACGTGCGAGGCTTTGCTTCAGGCACAACCGGCCCCGTCGAATCGGCCGATCTGAATGTCTTGATCGGCGACGCATTGAGGATCGTGCGTGCTCGGGTTGGTGCTGACATCCGTGTGGAAAAACAGTTCGACGAACTGATCCCGGTTCCCTGTGTGCCGGGAGAAATTGTGCAGGTGTTGGTGAACTTGCTTGTGAATGCCATCCACGCCACGGGTGACACGGGACGAGTTCAAGTTTCGTCCTGGCAAGACAAACACGAAGTCTGGATCTGCATCGAAGACAATGGTTACGGAGTGCCTCGCGACGTCATCACTCGAATCTTCGACCCCTTCTTTACCACGAAGGTGGTGGGAGACGGCACGGGGCTGGGG
>JASDVE010000279.1:0-3290 GCA_041891195.1 Myxococcota bacterium
CACAAGATGAACTCATCGACTCTTTCGCAGCCCTATGCGACCAGGCTGCGGAACGCGGCTTGCTTGTCCACCTCGAGTTCATTCCGTTTTCGCCGGTACGCACTCTTGGTGACGCACTCGCGATCGTCGAAGCCGCAAATCGTCCCAATGGCGGCATCATGCTCGATGCATGGCACTTGTACCGTTCGGGCGGAACCGCCAGCGATGTTCAGGCCGCAGCCAAACACATCCTTGGCGTTCAACTCGACGATGCACCTGTTGAGCCCGAAAAAAACCTGGTCGCGGAAACGACCCAGCGGCGACTGCTTCCGGGACAAGGAGACGCTGATGTCCCCGCGATCATTCGTGCGCTCCGAAGTGGTGGATCGACCGCGCCGCTTGGCGTCGAAGTGTTTTCCGAAACCTTGGCGGCGCTTCCCCCCGAAGAGGTGGCCCGTCAAGCGTTCGCCGCTGTAAAAGACTGCATCGAAAAGAGCCTCTAACGCGCGGGCTGATACTCGAGCACATATTCCGCGACAAGTTCAGGGCTTTCCATCGGGATGAAGTGCGTTCGGTCCGACAGAAAGACTTCTTCGCCATGACGAAACTCGCGGACAAGCCCAGGCCAAGTAGGCGACGCACTGAAGTCCATCATGCCTCGGTCTTCAGGAGGCCGTTTCGCGCGAATCACCATGACGGGAACGTCGATCGCGCGAACACTCGTATAAATTTCACCGTTTGAACGACTGGTCATGTATACGCTGGCTTCGCTCTCGGGCGAGCAAGCGAGCACGAAGCCATCACCGTCACTGGCGGGGACCAGTCCGAATTCGCAGTAGCGCTGCAAGGCATCGGGGTGAAAGCCAGCATACGGCGGGCGGTCCTTAAAGCGTTCGATCATGGCGTGAACCGAAGCGAAGCGGTTCTTCCGTCGAGCGGTTGGGTGCGGTTCTCCGTCTACTGTGTTGGTGTTCCAACCTGTGGTCTCATATTGCTCTGGATCCTGGATCACCGGATCGATCAACAACAACCGCTCGAACGCCGACGGTCGCAGTGCGGCTGCATTAACGCTCGCGTGTGCGCCCATCGAATGTCCGACCGCGACGGCACCCGCGAGTTCGAAGTGATCGATCACCCCAGCGAGGTCGCGTCCGACTTCTATCCAATCGACGATCGGCGCCTTTTCGCTCCGTCCATGCGCGCGTTGATCAACGGCGATCACGTGGCGGTCTCCAAGAAGCCCGATCACCGGATCCCACACCCGGGCATGAAACCCCGTCGCATGGGTCATCAAGATTGATGGCAGCGTTCCGCGCGATTCAACGCCCCATTCGAAGCAAGCGATTTCAATACCGTTCGCATTGATTCTGTGGAGCGTCGGTTCTGTGTTCGGGAGGTTTGAAGCCATTGGGCTGTGAGGATTCAATGTTGGGCCTGGGAGCGCAAGTGGCTCGGTCGGTTCTGCGACCCATAAACGCCAGCGCGAGCTAGTCGAGAGCTCCCGCGATTACCAATTCGGTCACGCGATCATCGCCGTAGCCCAAAATTTCCGTCAGGACATGGTGGTTGTCTCGGCCAATCAAAGGCAAGCCATCGCGAACGACCGCTGGTGTCCGCGAAAGTTTGGTACGCACCGATTCGACAACCGCACCGTCATCGCCTCGGGTCAAAAAATGTTCCCGAGCGAGCAACTGAGGGTCGGCACACAACCCCACCGAGTCGAGCACCGCATGGGCGGGCACCGCCCCCGCCTGGAGCGTCGTTTCCAGGGCATCCACTGCAAACGCCGACGTAAGTTGGCTCAACACGTCATCTAGCAACTGTGCATTTTCGCGACGACGGGAGGTGTTTGAGAAACGCGCGTCGCCGACAAGGTCGTCAGCATTGAGTCCGCCGCAAAGCGCCTCCCACTGGACGTCGGTTTCCACACCGATCGCGATCCAGCTGTCGTCACCACGGCATGGGTAGACACCGTGTGGCGCGAAGTGCAAATCCCGGTTGCCACTGCGGGTTGCGGTTACGCCATTGATTTCGTAATCGAACAGCGCCGGCGCGATAAACGACAATGCCGCTTCGGCCTGCGAAACATCGATATGCTGGCCCTCGCCAGTTCGCCTTCGATGCTCGACAGCGGCAAGCAGAGACGAAGCACAGAACTTCGGGACGATGTAATCCGTGTAGGCGCCGAAGGGACCGGCGGGCGCACGATCGTCCCAGCCCGTCAGTTCGAAGAAACCAGAGACCGCGGCCGCCAAGTTTCCGTAGCCGGCGTACTTTGCGAGTGGGCCCGTCTGGCCCATTAAACTTGTGCTCAACATGATCAGGTCAGGCTTCATTTTTTGCAGGCTCTGGTATCCCCACCCCATACTCTCAAGCTTGCCCGGCGCAAACGATTCGCAGACGATGTCCGCCCACCCGACAAGGTCTTCGATCACGGGCCGGGCTTCGGGGTTTGACAAGTCGAGACTCAGCATCAGCTTGCTCGCGTTGCAAGCGTGGAAGAGCGCAGCCTGATCCACGTTGGGTTTGCCGTTTAGGTAGGGCCGCATGGTACGCAGGGCGTCGATGTGCGTGAGCGATTCGACTCGAATCACCGTTGCGCCGTAGTCCGCAAGAATACGCGTCGACATCGGACCGGCGATGGCCCACATAAAGTCGAGAACCTTCATACCTTCAAGGGGACGCGCCGTGGGTTCGGCTGCTACGGCGAGGCACACGGGCGGCGCCGCCCCCCATTCTTGAAGCACCTCATCGGTATGCTGGCCGACATTGGGAGCGGGCTTCGGCGTTTGATACGCAACACCACTAAAGTGAGCAAACCGCCCAGGCAACCGCGCCTGCCCTGCTCCGTCCGGACGCTCTTGGTCAACGAAAATACCCCGCGCGTCGAGTTGCTTGCTCAGCAAAACGTCTTTTGCACTCGAACACGGCGCAACCAAAAGACCGTGCTCCATGGCCTGATCGAGCAACTGCTCCTTGGTCATCGAACTCGTCCAGGCCGCAACACATGCTTTGGCTTCGTTGAAGTCTTCCGCAGTTTCTGTGCCCTTCAAGAGCAAACCGCCGTAGCCGATCCAGTTTTTATCCCGCATCGCTTCGTCACAGAACCCATCGGCATATACGCGCTCCATCAAGCGAACCGTACCCGGCCCGATCGCGCCTCCAAAAACATGGGTGATCGAAACGTGTCCATCCAATGCCGGGTAGACGAGCCGAACGATGAACGCGCCAAGATCGAGACCGCCGCCGTACCTTCGCGCACCCACGTCACCGACAGCCGCCGAAACGATGTCGCTCTGGGTGGCCAGGGT
>JASDVE010000280.1:0-5142 GCA_041891195.1 Myxococcota bacterium
GATCTAGGTATCCTGCAACCCGAATCACCCCAACCTCAAGGCCTAGGAGCACGATCTAGATGAGCTGCATCAGCATCGTGGTTCCGTGTTACAACGAAGCCAAGCGCTTTGACGAAGACGCTTTCGCTCGCGCACTCGGAGAACTTCCCAACCTCGACTTCATCTTCGTCGACGACGGAAGTGGCGATGAAACTCTGGCGATACTGCGGGCGTTCGAACTTGAGCATAAGGGCAGGGTGCGCGTCATCAACTTGCCTCTCAATCTCGGCAAGTCGCACGCGGTGCGCGCGGGGATTCTCGAAGCATTTATGGGTGAGGCAGCGTACTGCGGCTACTGGGACGCCGACCTTGCGACGCCACTCGACGAGCTCCCCCGCTTTATCGAAGTTTTTGAGGCCAAGCCCGAACTCGACCTCGTGATCGGTTCGCGCGTAAAGCTTCTCGGACGCTCGATTGAGCGCGATCCCTGGCGCCACTATTTTGGACGCATCGCCGCCACCGTGGCCTCCTTGGTCCTCCAACTCCCGGTCTACGACACCCAATGTGGCGCCAAGGTGTTTCGCAATTCGACGACCACGAAGAACCTGTTCCGAGAACCGCTCACCAGTGGTTGGGTGTTCGATGTCGAAGTGATCGCGCGCTTAATTCGACAACGACGAGACACAGCGATGTCTTCTGCGGAGTTTTCGATCTACGAACTCCCGCTACGACAGTGGCACGACGTCGCGGGGTCCAAGATCATGATCTTCGACTACGCCCGGGCATTCGTGCAGGTCCTGCGGGTTTGGAGTCGGCACCTCCGTTCTTGACTTCGAGCGGGTATACACTGTTTTAACTCGGGCCACGGCCACCAGCGAAACAACGCTCCCCAAATTGTCTTATCCCCAAGAACAACTGTTCGTAGTATGTAGCGTGTCACGGAAGCCAGCGTCCTCTAGCCGAAGTTTACTCCTGGGGCGTAGCGTTATTATTTGGGCGAGGTAGTGTGCGTTGTATCCCCCCCGACCCGAAATTGAAGCTGCAACAATTTTTAGCGTTAATCGGAACACAACTAGATGCTTGGAATGGCAGGAACCTTGCGAAATGAATTGAGACTCACGGGGCGCATAAACGGGTATCAAGAAGCGCAATGAGCGCACGCGTCTTACGCTAGGGAGTAAAAAATAATGTTGAGGGGCTTGGCAAAAAGCATTCACCGCGTATGGCTGGTAGCTGACGTGGCGCTTTGTATTGCCTTGTTTTCGGCCATTGCGTATAGCCCTGCTTTCGCGAACGCAAACGGCCTCTCTAAATTTAGCCCGCTCGCCATCGGCCTTATGGCAGTGCTGACAGGATTGAGTTGGCAAATCGTTCTCGGCCGGTTTCGGGTTTACGAATCCCATCGTCGCGTAAGCGTGATTCAGCTCTCGACCCGACTTCTGCTCGGCAATGCCGTAGCCGCCGCGGGCTTGGCGTCGGTGCTGTTCACGATGGGTGTCGACGCGCCCCCGATGAGTCCGCTGACGCTCGCCGCGGGCATGTTCGTCATACAAGTGGCAACCCGCGTTCCCACGATGTTGATGCTGCGCATCATTCGCCGTTCCGGTAAGAATTTTCGCAACGTTGTCGTCGTTGGGGCCGGTCCCCGTGCCCGTCATGCGACGGACACCATCTCCCAGCATCCCGAATGGGGCCTCCGCATTGCCGGTTACCTCGACGACGGGAACATCAATGGCAATTCGGACTTCGTCCCCCAAGTTCCCGTAGACAAAATTCACAAGACGATCGGCCTCTCGAGTTTACTCCTGGAAGAAATGGTCGACGAAGTGTTGGTCGCATGTCCGCGGTCCATGCTGCTGGACCTCACGCCAGCCGTCCAAAAGTGTGCGCTTATCGGCGTCCCCGTCACGATCCTGACCGACTTGTTTGGCGACCAACTTCCGCCTCCGAAGGTCGGCACATTCGATGCCATCAAGACCCTGAGCTTCGCGCCCGTGCACCACAACGAACTCGAACTGATGGTCAAACGCGGCATCGATATCGTCGGCGGTGCGTTGGGACTCGTACTCTTTTCGCCCATCATCGCCGCCACTGCGCTGCTGATCCGCATTGATTCTCCGGGCCCGGTCTTCTTCCGCCAAGTTCGCTGCGGGCTGCACGGTCGACGCTTTGAGATGATCAAGCTTCGTACGATGGAACTCGATGCGGAGAACAAAAAGCACGCGCTCATGAGCCTCAACGAAATGGACGGCCCCGTGTTCAAGCTGCAAAGCGATCCCCGGGTCACTAAGGTGGGGAAAGTTTTGCGACGCCTAAGCATCGACGAGCTCCCGCAGTTCTGGAACGTGCTTCGAGGGGACATGAGCTTGGTCGGGCCACGCCCGCCCACGCCAGACGAAGTATTCCTCTACCAGGGCGACACCCGAAGGCGCTTGTCCATGCGACCCGGTCTTACTTGCTACTGGCAGATCGGCGGACGCAACGAGTTGAGCTTTGCCGAATGGATCAAACTCGACTTGAAGTACATCGACACCTGGTCGCTCATGAATGACTTAATCATCCTGCTGCGCACGATTCCGTCGGTGCTCGGCGCCCGGGGCGCGCGTTAGGTGATCGCCCGACAAGCGAGGTCACACACTCCCCAAGCGAGGCCTCTAAAAGCCGCCCGTAAGAGATGAGATGCCGCCGTATGAGTTCCCTACTTGGATCAGCGGCTGGAACGGGAAAAAGATCTGCTGCAAAAAGTAACCAACCTTGGCGAGGGTCGTTGGCGGAACGACAATGATATCACCACTCAACAACTGAATGTTGCTCGACAAGTCGCCTGCCTGGATACGGGCCAGGTTGACGGCGTGCACAGTCGTGTTGTTGCTCACGGTCCGAATCACTCGGACATATCGCTTTGATGCGAAGTTCGTAGTACCGCCCAGCTGGGCAATCGCCTCTGCAATGCGAATGTCGTGAAGTATCGGAAAGGTGCCGGGGTTCCGAACTTCGCCGAACAGCGAGATCGTGTCACTTTCAGCTGCGATCACCGTGACCGTGACCGACGCGTCGCGCTTGTAGCGCCCGATCGCAATTCGCACAGACTCCGCGATTTCTTCGGTCGTGAACCCTGACGCACCAACGTCACCGATGAGGTCGAGAGAGACTTTGCCGTCGGGTCGCACCGTAAGAATCCGCTCGATCTTTGGCTCGGGCAAGATACTGATCTGAATTTCATCCGGCGCGCCGACGCGATAGGCGGCGTGTGGGTTGAAGGCCGGCGGCGGCATCGGCTGGCTGACGCATGCAATCGGCCCGATCAAGACAAGTCCCAATGCAAGCAAGCTGAATGATTGCATCATTCGGTAAGGCGCGCTGAAGACGCTGGCCTGCACGAGTTGCGATGTATTGGTGATCACGATCAATTCCCCCGGTCCATAGTACAATCACTTCAACGTTGCTTGGGGGGGAGTGGTCGAGTCTACTGATCTAATCGGTCGACGGGGAGCCCATTTCAAAGCGAAAGCACGTATTCCCGATACAGATTTCGTCGCTCGGCTGAAGGATTGCGGAGCGTTCGCGCTTGCCGTTGACCTTGGTGCCATTCGTAGACTGCAGATCTTCGATGGTGTACTCGCTTTCGCCGTCAACGAAGCTAATGATCGAGTGTTCCCGGCTGATCCCGTTGTCGAGCAACGTGATGTCGGTCGTAGGATTGCGGCCGATGATCGTTTCTTCTGCGGTCAGCGGATACACCATGCCTTCGATTTCACCGTTTAGGGCGACAAGTCGCGCGCAGGAGTCGGCATCATTACTCTCAAGCATCTGTGAACCTTTCGAGACCCGCTAAAACCCGCACCGGAGACGCGATGGTATCGGCAATGCATTACACAGGCTTGAGAACGTTGGGCTCCCGCTGCGCTCCAAACGGCTGGGTGATCTAGAGCCGCCGGTTTTGCAGGCAGGGAATGGCGCTTCTTACCCGTTCAAGGCGCCCCAGATCGCAGTCCGCGACGATCACGCCCGGCTCGTCGCCGGCCTGGGCCAACACCAAGCCCCAAGGATCGACGATCATCGAACGGCCGTAGCTTGAACGATCGGCGCTGTGCCGCCCGCACTGCGCTGGAGCGATCACGAAAACCTGGTTCTCGATGGCCCGGGCTCGCAGCAACACTTCCCAGTGATCGCGCCCGGTGGCCGGTGCGAAGGCCGATGGCACCGAAACGAAGTGGGCGCCCTGGGAAGCGAGTTCTCGAAAGAGTTCGGGGAAGCGCAGGTCGTAACAGATCGACATGCCAAGGATGCCGAAGTCGGTCTTTGCGCTGACCACTTGGTCGCCGGGTGCGATCGCGTCCGACTCCCGAAAACTTCCGCTATCGCTACCGAGATCGACATCGAAAAGATGTATTTTGCGGTACTGGGCGACAACATCGCCGCTCGGCGAAACCAGTACGCTGCAGTTATACACCCGCGAACTGTCTGGAATCGCCTCGGGGAAAGATCCACCTAGAATCCATACCGAGCGAGCGCGGGCCAAGCCTCGAAGCGCTCCGACGATTTCACCGTCGACATTTTGGGCGCAAGGGTAGGGCAAACCTTCGCGTCTCAGGAAGCCGTAATTCTCAGGCAGCGCGATGAATGCAGCGTCCTGGTCGGCAGCTCGGTTCACCAACTCGATCGTCTGCTTCAGGTTGTCTGCGACGTCTTCCGTCGAGCTGAGCTGTACGATGGCAACTCGGACGCTCGACACTTCGTCACCCGGCCATCATGTGCATTCGCGCAAGCCGCGTTGCGTGCGCTACCGCTCCGAAAGCCGCATCAAAACTCAAGTACGGAACTCGCCCGGGACGACGCCTGTACGCCGAATGACATCGTAGAAGTCCTTGCGGTCCTTCTTGGCCAAGCGCGCTGCGCGACTGATATTGCCGCTGCAACGCCGCAGTAGCCCTTCGACGTACCGGGTCTCAAAGGCCCGCTTCGCTTCCTTGAAAGAGGGCACGTCGTCCCCGTCGGTTGAGAGCATCAGAGATTCAGCCGAGATTACGCCCGCGTTGCCGATACGAACAGACTGGCGAATGCGCTCCCGAAGCTCGCGAACGTGCCCCGTCCAGGTCTCTTCGACCAACCAATTCCGGGCGTCCTGGGTGAATCCAATCGGGCGAATGTTTTCTTGTTCCG
>JASDVE010000280.1:5152-12000 GCA_041891195.1 Myxococcota bacterium
CAGCAAGGAAGTGGGCCGCCAGTGGCAGTACGTCCTCGCGCCGATCCGCTAGGCCTTGGAGCATGACGGTTTTGAAAGGGACTTCGCCGAGGAGTTTGTCTGGAGATTGCAACTCCACGAATGGGAGTGTGGCATCGCTATTCGCGGTTGCGAGGATTCGGGCCTCGACGCGCACAGCGTCGGTTTCCCCCGGTCGGCGAAACGAACCAGACTGCAACGCCTGAACCATGGCCGCGCGGACAGTGGGGCTCATTTTGTCGAGTCCGTCGATCAGCAGCGTGCCGCTACCAGCGGCCGCGAGATAACCCGCCGGATTTTCACTCAGGGTTTGTGAACCGTCGGCTGTGCCGAACAACTCTCTCTCGTGTAGGTCTTCGGGAGTACTCGCGACAGGGAAAACCACTAGAGGCTGTCCAGCGTGACGACTCCATGCGTGAATGGCGCGCCCGAAATGTTTGCGGCCGCTACCGCTGGGCCCCACGATCATGACTGCCGCATCACTGCGCGCGTGGGCGGTCGCTTGTTCGAGTGACCGTTGGCTCGCTTCGCTCGCGGCGACAATGCGATCGCTTTGACGCCGGCCGCTATTGCGGTCACTGCCGATTCCAGGAGGACTTGTTTGCATACTTCCCCCCCCCTCATTTTCACTTGGTGCAGCGGTCGGAGTCGTGAGTGAATACGGTGTGGTTCGTTGTTCAGTCATTCGAATTCCCCCCTAGCATTTTCCCCATCAACACAATAAGCATTGAGGTTTCGCGCGCTTCTCGATTGTTTTTTTGCAATTACTGTTCAGATCCTTACACACTCAGCATAGACATATGTCAGGTAAGATTCATGGGCTGCATACGCAGTATAGCGGCAAGAGGGGAAAATTGGGCGGCAAATTCACACCATAATTACATTTTTACAAAAAAGGGAGTTCTTGTTGAAAACTCTAGAAAACCGAATACAACTGTTGCCGAGCGCGCTGATCGACCAAATTGCCGCAGGTGAGGTCGTCGAGCGTCCCGCCTCTGTGGTCAAGGAGCTGGTCGAGAACGCATTAGACGCCGGTGCAGGGCGAATTCGCGTTGACATCAAAGACGGGGGTAAGGCGCTCGTCGCTATTACGGACGACGGCCGAGGCATGTCCCCGGAGGACGCACAGCTGGCCCTTTCCAGACATGCGACGAGCAAGATCACCAGCCTCGCCGAACTCGAGACCGTCGCGAGCTTTGGATTCCGGGGCGAGGCGCTGCCCGCCATTGCGTCCGTGTCACGCATGCGTCTGTTCACTCGGCTGGCTGACAGCGAAGAAGGTTTTGCGATCAACCTCGAAGCTGGTGAGGTCATCAACAGCGGAACTGCCGGGGGACCACCCGGGACGCGCATCGAAGTCGCTGACCTTTTCGCCAAGATTCCCGCACGACGGAAGTACCTCAAGACGGAAAGCACCGAGTGGGGACACATTCACGACTGGATGCGACGCTTGGGGCTCGCGCTTCCTGGGGTTCATTTCGAGCTACGGCGAGACAACAAGACCCCCATCATTTGGCCCGCGACGAGCGACCCCATCGATCGCATTGCAGCGGTGCTCGGGGAAGGGGAGGCCGATGCCCTCGTTCCAGTTGAATGCGAAGACGCGACCGGACACCTGCAGGCGTTCGTCTCTTCCCCAGAAGTCACGCGATCCAACGCAAACGGTATCTACCTGTTCGTGAACGGACGTCCGGTGCGGGACAAGGTTATGCGACACGCCCTGATCACAGCCTACCGAGACCTGTTGCCGAAAGGGCGCTTCCCGTCTGCAGTTCTATTTTTGACGATTGTGGGTACAGGGGTCGACGTAAACGTCCATCCGGCGAAGTGGGAAGTTCGTTTCGCCGACTCGCAGGCCATCCATCAACTGATTCGGCGGGCCGTGCGCGACGCGATGACCCAGCGCAATTGGCTGGGTGATGCCTCACCTCAGCCCAAAGCGACAGATCGTCCCCTCGCAGGCCCCACGCACCACACCAGCGGAACTCGCAGCCAGCACGCGCGCTCTGCACTGGCAACTTTGTCGGCAACGGCGTCGGCAAATTCGGTGAGAGAGCCCGCCGCGACGGATTGGGTCCTCGCGAAACGCGACGAAGCCAATGTTCTCCCGGGGCTCGAAGCGGCGTCAAGCGAACCTGGTTCGTCGGCGCTCCAGTTCGGAAACTTACGGCTCCTAGGACAGCTCCTCGCGAGTTATTTGCTGGTCGAAGGCAAAGAAGGCTTGCTGATGATCGACCAACACGCAGCCCACGAACGCGTCCTCTACGAAAGGCTTCGCGCCGAATGGATCGAACGCGGTGTGGACCGGCAGGGCTTACTGCTGTCGGTCACCGTCGAACTCGACCCTCTTGGCGCGTCGGCGCTGCAGCGACACATCGAAACTGTGGACCGACTCGGTTTTGAGATTGAGCCATTCGGCGAGTCTTCGGTTGTGGTTCGCGCCATCCCCGCGCTCTTGAGCGGTCGTGACCCCGCGCCGCTCGTACGCGACCTTGCAGAACAGCTGCAAGACATCCCGGGTGGCGAGACCGAGGGAGCAGGTGCCGATTTACGTCTTCTCAGCGCAGCCGACAAGGTATTTGCCTCCCTGGCCTGCCACAGTGCTCGCCGCTTTGGTGACCACCTCCCCGAGCACGAGCAACAACAGATCCTGCGTGATCTAGACACGATTCCTTGGGCTCCCACTTGTCCTCATGGCCGCCCGGTGGCCGTCGCGTATTCGCTGCCCGAAATCGAGCGCAGGTTCGCACGGCGCTGAATCCTCGCGCAGGGATGGATGTGATGTAATGTCGCGCCGCTATGACACCCGACTCCTCCGAAAATGCGTCCGAAAGTGCGTCCAAAACTGCACCCAAAAAGCCCGTCGTCGTCCTCACCGGACCAACCGCGTCAGGTAAGACTTCTCTCGCCCTCAGTATGGCGAAGCGCTTTGACGGCGAAATCATTAATGCCGACTCGATGCAAGTGTTCCGCTATATGGACATCGGGACCGCAAAGCCAAGCCTCGAAGAACGGGCGGTGGTACCGCATCACTTGTTTGACGTTGCAAGCCCGGACGACGAATACAGCGCCGGGCGATACGCCATCGAAGCGCGCGCTGCGGCAGAAAGAATCCACGCGTCCGGAAAACTAGTCCTGCTTGTCGGCGGCACCGGCCTCTACATTCGCGCCTTCCTCGAAGGTCTGATTGAAACGGGTGGGGCGGACGTCGCGCTGCGCGAGCGCCTCGAAAAAGAACACGCAACGGCAGTGGAGGCGGGGGTCCCGCTGAAGCTATTTCGCCGTTTGGAAAAACTCGATCCGCGGGCTGCCACCAAGATCCATCCGAACGATTTGCGCCGCACCATCCGCGCCCTCGAAATCGTTGACCGCTGCGGGCGAGAAGCATCGACCGTGCGGAGCGAACACGGCTTTAAATCGTCGCCCTTTGAAAGCCTGCACCTCGCCCTCGACCCAGGTCGCGAGATCGTCAACGAGCGCATCAACCGGCGCTGCGACGAAATGATGGAGCGTGGGCTTTTGCAAGAAGTCCGACGCCTTCGCGACTTGGGCTACGGCCCTGGTCTGCGTCCCATGCAGGCGATCGGCTACCGCCACATTAACCCGGTCGCGGACGGGAGCGACACGCTGGCAAATGCCGTCGAACAGATGAAAACCGACACGCGAAGATTTGCCCGTAGGCAGCGCACATGGCTGCGAAAAGTCGAAGGCGCTCAATGGTGCGACCCGGGCGAGGCGGGACCGATCGAGCAACAAATCGAGGACTTCATGCACTCGCGCGAGGGCGCATAGACCGGGTGCACTACGGCGTAGAGAGGACCGAGCACATCGGCAGCTAGCAACACGTCGGCGATTCAGCCGTTCACGCTACTTAACAGCGTCTGTGACCTCAAAGACGGCCACGGCCCGTTTTAGGCCTTCGGCGACCCAGAACAGACTTGAGTTAGTTGACTGCGGCGGTGTAGTCGATGCCAAATTTGACATCGATACAGCAGGGCGTCTCCATTTCGAACATCGCGGCGGCGTTGGCGACCGGCGCATAAAGAGAGTCGAGGTCTGCCTCGAACGGAACGAGGAAGATCCCCGGAACCAACTCAAGCCCCCCCGTAACGAGGCGAATCGTCGCCCCGCCAATATTGACACCGGTATTCCAAACAATCCCGGGAAAAAAGAACGCGACGCGAACCGCGGTGGGATCTTCTTGTTCGCGCATCCGCGTGATCACACTGTAGATTCCCACGAACGGCGAAAACAAGAAATCGAGCGGGGCTTGCGAGATATTGCTCACTGAACGCCTGAGCGTTTCCGTCGAAGCCACTGCTGGGGTTGCGGTTGTCACAAGCACTGCGGTCGCGAGCAATATTGCGACAATACGAAACTGCGCGGTACGGGGCCGCGCAGTACAAGGCCGATTAACGAGGCGAAAGTTCACGAGGCGACTCCATGAATGAAGGGCAATTGCAGATACAGAGGTTGTGCAGATCGAGTGCCAAACTAGGAGCAATGCGCGCGTATTGTCAAGCTCCGAGATTTGAGGGCGACACAGCGCCCCCTGGTCGTCGGTTCTCGAATTCACCTGGCCCCATCGGCACGCCTTGGCGTCAGGTCCCCGCTATGGTCCCGCTCGACCATGACTGAACGCAGCTCACTCCCCATCGTCGCCATCGTCGGCCGTCCCAACGTGGGCAAGTCGCGCCTGTTTAACCGGTACACCGGTCACAGGCGCGCCCTCGTGCAGGACCTGCCCGGCGTCACGCGCGACCGCATCGTCGAAGAAATGGGGCTACTTGGACGGCGTTTTCTGCTCGTCGACACGGCAGGGCTCGACCCCGATGAGTCGAAGGGACTCGAGGGCCAGGTGCAGAACCAGGCCCGGGTCGCGGTAAGCCAAGCGGACGCGATTCTATTCGTGGTCGATGGCCAAGCCGGGCTGTTGCCAGAAGACCAGGAGATCGCGCGCACCTTGCGCCGAACCGACGTCCCGGTCGCACTCGCAGTCAACAAGATCGACTTGCCTGAGCATCAACACCGCACAGCCGATTTCTACAGCCTGGGCTTTGACTCGATCCATGCGATCACGGCGGAGCACGGTACGGGGGCATTCGACGCCCTCGAAGCGTTGATTGAGGCGCTGCCGGATGCACCGCCGGACGTGGCATCCGACGAAGACTCGACATTCTTTCGGCACAACGACTCCGACGCCGACGATGTCCCGGACTTTTCGGACGAGCCCCTCGACGGAGCCTTCGGTGCTGAGGGCGAAGGGGAGGCCGCGGCAAAGCCGAAAGAGGGCGCAAGTCTTGATGAAATCCGGATCGCGGTTGTGGGCCGACCCAATGTCGGAAAAAGCTCGCTGGTTAACCGCTTGCTCGGCGAAGAGCGTGTCGTGGTCTCAGACGTTGCGGGCACCACGCGAGATTCCATCGACACCGAACTCGAGGTCGACGGTCAGAAGTTTGTGTTGGTCGACACCGCGGGGCTCAGACGCGCGGGTCGTCGCAGCGAAAGCGTGGAACGAATTAGCGCAATCATGACGCTGCGAGCGCTCCAACATGCACATGTCGCGCTCATCGTCATCGATGCGAGCGACGGGATCGGCGATCAAGACGCCCACATTGCAAGCCTGGTCCGAGAGCGCGGATGCGCCGCCGTTGTGCTGGCGAATAAGTGGGACCAGATTGAAGGCGAGCAGGGCCCCGAAATCCTTGAAAAAATCGGGCACAGCCTGCGCTTCCTGGACCAGGTGCCCGTCATTTCGATTTCGGCATTGACGGGCGCAAAGGTCGGCCGACTGTTTCCGGCGATCCAGCGGGTCTCAGCGTCGGCCCATCTACGGGTCCCGACCCCAGCACTCAATCGCTGGCTCCAGGAAGCCGTGCGTAAACATGCGCCCGCACTCGGTCGGCGTAGCGGCCATGCCCGCCGGCCAATCCGTTTCTTCTACGCGGTGCAAACCGGCGTCCGCCCGCCGACGTTTCTGTTTTTTTGCACCCTGCCGAAGTCGGTCATGACCAGCTATCGGCGCTACCTCGAGAACCAGCTTCGTGAGACGTTTGGCTTCGAGGGAACCCCGGTCCGCCTTCGATTTCGCGCCCGAAAAGGCTGACAAACCCACGAACTGTCGCGTTTTTTCCTTTGTCGGATACACTCGGCGGCCGAAAACAAATACTCGGACTTTATCCAAGCGAATCGGGGGGACCACTGATCGTGGCGGTTGCAAAGAAAAAGAAGAACAAGAAGCCCAACGAAGAATCCGCAGCAGTGCGTCTCGACGAGATCGAATCGCGCAGCCAGGACCTCGCCGACTGGATCGGGGACAACCCGATGCCGATCCTCGCAGCGGGAGGCGTAATCCTTCTCGCCGCCGCGATCTACGGTATTGCCTCGAGCGGGGTCGAAGGCTCGGCCCACGCAGCATCGACGGAGATCGCCTCGGTCAAGAATGAATTTCGCCAGGCGATGGGGGGCAGTTACGCTGGGCTCCCCGACATCCCCGAACTCGCGAACCCCGAAGCTGCCAAAGACACCCGAGAGCAATACCTCGGCCGTTTCCAGCAATTGGCTGTCGACCATTCGGGCAGCGAGATGGGAAGTTACGCGCTAATTCAAGCCGGAATGCTGCAGTCCGCACTGGAAGACAGCGCCGGGGCGATCGCGAGTTTCGAACAAGCCCTCGAGCCGTACGACAACGACGCGCCCATGCGCGGCATCTTGCTCGAGCGCCTGGCGCTTTTGCACGAAGAACGCGGCGAAGCTAGCGATGCTGTCAAACAACACATCGCGGCATCAAACGTGACCGGATACCCGCTTCGTTATTTCGCGCTGCTCAA
>JASDVE010000280.1:12010-14789 GCA_041891195.1 Myxococcota bacterium
GAACTGAAGACCGGATTCGCGCAGAAGGTGCCGTAAGGCACATTCAGGCACAGGCGGACTGTACGTTCCGCGTTGTCAAGCAAGAGGCCGACCTGGCAGTCAGCCAGGGCGTGGTCAACAACCTGCCGCTTGCAAGCCGAGATGGGAGAAGTCGACGCGGCGATCGCGAACTTTGATCGCATCACGACCGAAAGCCCCGACTTGCTGCTGCCCGAACACACTGAAGCGATGCTTCGCGAAGCCAAGGCCAGACGCTCTCGCTAATCAGTACGTCGTCTGTTTCAGCGCAATTCTTCCGGATGCGTATATTTGCCCACGGTTTTTAGTCTGTGTTTTTCGCCCATGTTTTTGCCCATGTTTTCCGCGAATGTTTTCCGCGAATTCACCGCGGCCAAACACGCGGAGATCATTGAGGCCGCGGGGAGCAGTGCAACACTGCCGCTTCCGTTGGCGGGGCACGACCCGTACTTTTGAGATCCCAAACCGGAGGAGTAAGCCTGCCTTCTCGGGAAAACCCGAAAATGCTCGAAGATCTCCCATGAGCTCAAAAACCCTCCTGAAATTCCGCCGATAAGATATATTATGTCAAATAGAATATTGGCGAGCTCAGGGCTCGGTGAATCGCTCGCCTCACAGCCCCATCGGCAATGATCTCTCTGGTGCCCTTCGCGGCCCGATGAGAGTCCACCCGAAATGCTGAATCCCGGTCGTTCAGTAAACCGGACATCGCCTCACAAGTTCACGTGTGACGGCGGGATCCGCCGAAAGCCCGAATGCTACGGTCGACGCCACTTCAACGCCGGGGTCCCGCATGCGCGAACCCACTGCCCAGAGAACCCGACTAAAAACTGCGTTTTTTCGCGGTGCGTCGGTCTGCTTCCTTGCGTTCGTTCACCGCGCTGAGCGTATTCGTCGCGGCTTCCGTCACTGGGCGTGGCACCCGCGCAGCCATTGATTGCCGAACAAAGGCTCGCACGTTCAGGCGATCACGATATTGCGTACTTCGAAGCCGGGAGTGGCCCCGTGGTTGTCACGCTCGCGAGTTGGGTGCGTCCCGCGAGTGATTTCAATGAACTCACCCAGACGCTAATCGATACCGGCTTTCGGACATCGGACATTTTTTGCAGAGGGAAATAAGATCCCGCGCTACTGGCGCACAGGTTGGTCACTCTGGGGTGGGCTCGGCCAAGCGGAAGCGGCGCGCAAGAGCGCCGATGCACCATTCTGGTCAGGCGGCACCGGGCCAGGCCTTGAAGAAGGCCAAGTTCCCGAGCCGCGTCACGTTGATCGAGATTGCAGGGGCGTCACACGCCCTACTCCCGGAACGACCCGATCAAATTACGAAGGCTTGCGTTCAGTTTCTTGATCAATTTCGCTGATGCTGCAAACCAACGACACGCTCAGCAGATGACCAATCCGCCGTTGGGCGACATCCATTGGCCGGTCACGAAGCTGCTTTCGTCACTGGCGAGATAAAGAACCGCGGTCGCGATGTCTTCGGCCTTCCCAACGCGCCCGAGCGGCGTGCCCTGGATCAAGCCTTTAAGCGCAAAGTCAGGGACTTCGGCGGTCATCGGCGTGTCGATCACACCTGGACACACCGCGTTCACGCGAATACCCAGCGGGCCAAGTTGGCGCGCGCAACTTCGGGTGAGACCGAGCACGGCGGCCTTTGACCCCGAGTAATGCGGCAAGCCAAGACCGGCAAGCGCGGCCATGCTCGACATGTTGATGATGGATCCGCCAGATCCAACACGCTGCATGATTTTCACGGCTTCACGCATGCCGAAGAACACGCCGTCGACATTGATCGCAAACATGCGTCGAAATGAATCGTCTGACATGTGAAGAATCTGAAGCTCGCCCCTCATCGCCGCGTCGAAGCCGTCCCCCTCCACGCGGTCGACACCGGCGTTGTTCACCACAATATCGACTTGCCCAAACGCGGAGTCCGCGTCGGCAAATGCCTTGGCGACCGAAGCGCTGTCGGCGACATCCGCGGCAAGGGCAATGTGACCATCTCCAGCGAGGCCTCCGGCCACGGCTTCCGCGGTTTCACCCCGAATATCGAGCAGTGCCACCCGCGCACCTTCTTTTGCGAAATGTTCGGCAATCGACTTCCCAATGCCGGAACCCGCACCGGTTACGACTGCTGCTTTGCCTTCGAGTCTCATGTTGATCTCCTGATCGTGCAGAGTGGATATAACTTATTCGCCGAAGCCGGCGTCGGTAATGGTCATCACGCTGTCCGCACCCGCGAGTGCGGCCCGCGCGTGGGCGTCGGTGCGCGGCAAGATGCGCGTGAAGTAAAAGCGCGCCGCGGCCAGCTTGCCTTCGTAGAAGTCAGTTTCAGATGTGCCCGCGTCGAGCTTTGCTTGCGCGGCATCCGCCATGCGAACCCACATATAGGCGAGCGCCGTGTAACCGCTAAACATCGCGTAGTCGACTGAACTCGAGCCGAGTTCGTCGAGGTTCTTAATCGCTCGCTCGGTGATCGATTTCGTCAGCGCATCCCACGCGTCGTTGAGCTTTGAGAGCGGCCCGACAAATTCGGAGATCGCGGTGTTGCTTGCCTGTTCTTCGCAATACCCGCGAATCAGGTCTGTTGCGTTCCGCAACAGCGCCCCGCCGCTACCGAGCACTTTGCGACCAATCAGATCGAGCGCCTGAATGCCTGTCGTGCCTTCGTAAACCGTCGCGATACGAGCGTCGCGAACCAACTGCTCGATGCCATTGTCTGCGACGTAGCCGTGTCCACCAAACACTTGAAGTCCAAGAG
>JASDVE010000281.1:0-8434 GCA_041891195.1 Myxococcota bacterium
GAAAGAGGAGTCTTCCAATCGAGGGGGCGGATATGACGCCGAAACCCGTATCCTATCCAACGGCATCATGGCCCCATTTGGCATTTCGGCTGCACAATCGGGCCGATGTGTGCACGCCGGGACGCTCGATATCTGCGCCTGACTTCACTAAATATCTTTGACAGCGATACGAACCGGAGGGTGTCATGCGAAACAATTTGGGTCTCTTTGTCGGCAAACGCGCGAAGCTTCAACCGGACCAAGAGGCAGTTCACGACTACGGGTCGGGTAAGCGCTTTACCTATAAACAACTTGATGTGCGCTGCAATCGTTTTGGCAACGGATTGTTGGGCAACGGACTCGCCAAAGGGGATCGCGTCGCGACTCTTTTGATGAACGGCTCCGAGTTCGTCGAAGTATTTTTCGGAGGCGCAAAAGCAGGAGGCGTCATCGTCCCGCTGAACTGGCGTCTCGTCGCAGACGAACTCACATTTATCCTGACGGACTCCGGCGCCGAGACGCTGATCTTCGGCACAGAGTTCGCGCAGGTCGTGAATGAACTTCACAGTCGCGGCGATGATGGCACCAAGGTCAAGAACTGGATTCACGTTGGGGAGGCTTCGGATCGACCGGCATTTGCAACAGGCTATGAAGATCTCGTGGCGAGCGGAAGTCAAGACGAACCCGATTCTGACGCATGCGACGACGACCTCTTGTTCATCATGTACACGTCGGGAACAACCGGTCTGCCGAAGGGTGTGATGCACACCCACAATACGACGATGTGGGGTTCGCTTACCGCGCTCACCACCGCGGACGTTCGCTACGGAGACCGCTACCTGATCTGCCTGCCGCTCTTTCATGTGGGCGCGTTGAACCCCGTGCTCTCTACGATTCATGCCGGTGGCTCCCTCGTCATCATGCGCGAGTTCGACCCCACTAAAATTTGGCAGGCCTACGCGGACGAAAAAATCACAGTCACGATCGCAGTCCCCGCCATGTTGAACTTTATGTTGAAGACGTATGACGCAGCGGCGTATGACCTTTCGAATTTGCGATGGATCATGAGTGGCGCGGCACCCGTTCCCGCGATTTTGATCGAGAAATACGCGGCCCTGGGATTCGAAATTCATCAGGTCTACGGCCTTACCGAAACCTGCGGTCCCGCTTGTCTGATTAGTCCCGAGGAAGCCGTGAAGCGTGCGGGCTCTACCGGCAAGGCGTTCTTCCACACCGATGTCAAAGTCGTGGACTCCGAAGGCAATGAAGTGGCACCAAACGAAACAGGCGAAGTGCTGATTCGCGGTCCCCATATCATGAAGGGTTATTGGAATCGACCCGAGGCCACCGCCGAAACCGTGATCGATGGTTGGCTCCATTCGGGCGACGTCGCGATGGTGGACGACGAAGGCTTCGTCTACATCCAGGACCGCATCAAAGACATGATCATCTCTGGCGGAGAAAACGTGTATCCCGCCGAAATTGAAAATATTTTGAGCGGGCTGCCCGGCGTCCAAGAGGTTGCGGTGATCGGCTTGCCCTCACCCAAGTGGGGCGAGTCACCGCTTGCGGTCGTGGTGAAGTCCGACGAAAAGCTCACCGACAGCGACGTGCTCGATTTTTGCAAAGGCAAGCTCGCGGCCTTCAAGTTGCCGAAGGGGGTCGAGTTCATTGACGTCATTCCGCGCAACCCAACTGGCAAAGTGCTCAAGCGCTTGTTGCGCGAGCAGTTCCCGGGGCCAGCGCCCTCGTAGGAGAGCGACGTTTTTGGGTGTTACTTCTTTTGCGTGAGTCCATGCAAAATGATTTCGGTGACTTCGTTCGCAGCTTTCTTTGGCGAATGCTCGATAACTTCACGTACGTCACTGCGCGCAAATTCGCGCAGCAGACCGCCGAGTACGTGGGCGACCGAAGCGGTGTCGACCGCCGGGATGTCGCCGAGTTCGACGGCGCGGTCAAGCATGCTCTTGGTCACGGCCATCACATAGTCTTCATGCACGTCGATCATGCGTTTCGACGCGGGAATCGAAGCGAGTTCCCGGGCGTAGATTGTTTGTGTTGGCTCGTCCGCGTTGTTTGCGGCGCGGAGATAGGCGCGGAGCATCGTAAGCGGCGGCATGGATGGGTCGAGCGCATCGATTGCCGCCTTGCCGACACGACGCAGGTTACGATCGGCCGCCGCGAGAACAAGTTCGTCCTTGCTCGGTGAGATGTCGTACAGCGTGCGGAGGCTGCAGCCCAACTTGGAAGCGATCTGCGACATGGTCAGGTCCGAGATCTTCTCGTTCTGCACGAGTTGCTCTAGCTCTTCAAAAACTTGCAACTGTCGCGGCGTTAACCGTTCCATCGTCTCGCGTCCAAGCACGGGCTTGGGGGCGCGTACGTTCGCAAAGCGAACTCGTTGTCTGCCCTCCTCGGGCGACGACTGACTCAAGAAAGCAGGGCCTCGGGCATGTCGACGTGGCGGGCGCGGAGCCATTCGCCAAGGCTCTTGGCTTGGCCGTCCTGGCGCGTCGACGCGGCGACGCCTTCCTCGAGAATGCCGTGAATCACGAAGTTGAGTGAGCGGATCGCGGGCAGTTCGAAGCGTTCAACTCGCAACTCACGGACTTCCGGGAGCAACTCGTTTACGAACTCGATGCTGAGGTTGTCGCGCAACCAGGCCCAAGCTTCGTCGCTGCGTGCGAAGACACCGAGGTTCGCGTTGCCACCCTTGTCTCCGGAGCGAGCGCCGAAGACGAGACCAAGCGGAACGCGCTTGGTCGGTCCGCCCGGCGCGTCGGCCACCGGGCCAGCCGTCGTCTTAATATTCGTTTCAATTTGCGGAATGACGCTGCTGAGCATGCGCGTTTCGCCACCGAGGATCACGACTTCCTGGTCGACGTACATCGAAGGGATACACGCAGGTTGATAAATGCCGAACGCTCGGGCTTTGGACGGCCCGCCAAAACCGAAAAAGCCAGGGATCGTGGCAAGGGCCAAGTCGCCGATTGCACTCGACATCGCACGCCCAACTTTTTTGGGGTCGCGGTCTTTGACGCTGATTTTCAATACAGCAACCGCTTCTTCGTTGCTTTCCGGGTCGACGTGATCGTTGCGCATGAGGCGGATCTTTACTTGATCGAAGTCTTCTTCGGAAAACGGGATCGCCTTCCAGAATGCGCGCTGAATCAAGTCGGCTTTCTCTTCAATGTCGAGTCCCGTCAGGCAGACATTCAAATCATTGCGGAAGCCGCCCGCACGGTTGATGCAGACTTTCAACGTCTCCGGAGGGGCCTCACCCTTTGCGCCGTGTAAGCGCACCCGGTTCTTTCCGACCTGTTCGAGTTCGACGGTGTCGAAGCGCGTAGTGACGTCGGGCCCGTAGTATTGAGGACCGCCAATTTCGTAGAGCAACTGCGAAGTGATCGTGCCGACGGAGACTTCGCCGCCGACGTTTTCGTGCATGCCGAAGACCGTCTCCCCGTTTTCGGCAACTTCTGCCCAAGGAAAACCAATGCGTTCCATGCCGGGCACTTCCTTAAAGAAGGAATAGTTTCCGCCGGTTGCTTGGGTGCCGCATTCAATCACGTGACCGGCCGCGACTGCGCCAGCGAGTTCGTCGAAGTCTTCTCGCGTCCAGCCGTGATGCCATGCTGCCGGTCCGCACACGACTGCAGCGTCGGTGGTGCGACCCGTAATGACGATGTCGGCACCTTGGTTGAGTGCATCGACGATGCCCCAACATCCCAGGTACGCATTGGCGGTCAGAAAGTCGGCTTCCTTGATCGGCTCGCCGGTTTCGAAGTGGCGCAACTGATCGCCGGCAAGGAGTTCGCTCATACGCGGCATCAAGTCGTCGCCGCGCACGTACGCGATCTTCGGGTGAAGGCCGAGTTTCTCGGCGAGTGCTGCGACGTCTTCTGCACAGGTGTCGGGGTCGAGCCCCCCGGCATTGGTCACGACCTTGATCCCCTTGTCGAGGCAAGTGCCCATGACCTGTTCCATCTGGGTCACGAAGGTTCGCGCATAACCACCGTTGGGCCGCTTGACCCGTGTTTTCGCGAGGATCAACATGGTGAGCTCGGCCAACCAGTCACCGGTTAACACGTCAATGGGTCCGCCTTCGACCATTTCGCGCGCCGCCGAAAGACGGTCACCAAAAAAACCAGAGCAATTTGCAATACGAATCGGATCGGCCATGTGTCTTCTCCATTTCCGTGGATCATGATGTAGCGAACGAAGCGCTTGCTTTGATTCGTTCCCGCCTATTCGTCGGCGCTTTCTGCAGTCTCGACGACGACTAGCAGCGTTCCGCTCTCGACCTGGTCACCTTGGTTGACGAGCACTTCGGTTACAACGCCGTCTTCGGGTGCGTTCACCGGGTGTTCCATCTTCATGGCTTCGAGTACGAGGACGGTTTGCCCGGCGGTGACGGTGTCGCCGGCGGCTACTCTCAGTTCGAGAACCTTGCCTGGCATGCGCGCGATGTAGCCCCCGGCCGTGTCTTCGGTCCCGGGAATTATAAAACGCGGCAGTTCGTCGAAGGTGATGTCGCCCCGTGGTCCTTGCACGATGAGCTGGCCTTCGAAGCGTGTGACCCGCGACTGAACCCGACGACCCTCGATTTCAACGTCGATGCCAGTCGCGCTCCAGCTGTGCACCGTGGCGTGCGTGCCATCGCTAAAACGGAAGCGGCCCTCGCGGGTCGTGCGGTATGCGACTTCGATTTCATCTTCACCGTGTCGCAGGCTTAGGCGTTGGTTGGGCATACGCGCGTTGCGCCAGCCCGATGGCATCGACCTCAGAACCGGAGTCTTCGCGCGGTTCGCGCCTTGCACCCAAAGAGCGCCGGTGCGCGCGAAGCGCACCATCTCTTCTGCGTTCGGGGTCAGCGCGCGCGGGGGCTTGATGCGTTCGATGAAGTCGGTGGTGGTGTCACCGGAGATGAACGCGTCGTTGCGCAACGTGGCGACCAAGAAGTCCCGGTTCGTTGTAATGCCACCTAGATGCGTCTTCTCAAGGGCGAGGGCCAACCGGCCAGCTGCTTCTGCGCGCGTCGGCGCGTGGGCGATCACCTTGGCGAGCATCGGGTCGAAGTCTGTCCCGATCACCGAGCCAAGCTCGACGCCCGAATCCCAGCGTACTTCCGGGTGCGCCGGCGGATGAAACGCCGCAAGTGTTCCGATCGCGGGTAGGAAGTCATTCGCGGGGTCTTCGGCATAGAGCCGGGCCTCGATCGCGCTGCCCTGGAACTGAATGTCTTCCTGAGCGAAGCCGAGACTTTCCCCGCGAGCGACTCGGAGCTGTTCACGCACCAAGTCGATGCCCGTGACCATTTCGGTGACGGGATGCTCGACCTGCAAGCGGGTATTGACTTCAAGAAAGAAGAACTCGCCCGACTCATCGTCGAACAAAAACTCGACCGTGCCGGCCGACTGGTAACCCAGCTCTCCTGCGAGGCGAAGGGCTGCGTCACCCATTGCGGTGCGCATCGCGTCATCGACCCGTGGTGATGGCGATTCTTCCAGAATCTTCTGATGGCGACGTTGGATCGAACATTCGCGCTCGCCCAAGTGCACGATGTTGCCAAGAGAGTCGCCCAAGATTTGAATCTCGATATGACGGGCATGGGGGACGTAGCGTTCGAGGAACACGCGGTCGTCACCAAAGCCACTCAAGGCTTCACGCTTGGCAGCGGCCAGACTCTCTTCGAGTTTGTCCGCGGACTCAACGACGCGCATCCCTTTGCCGCCGCCACCCGCTGCGGCTTTGACGAGCAGTGGGTAGCCGACAGACGCAGCGTCTGCGGTGTCGTTGGAACCGGGCAGAGTCGGAACATTGGCTTGGACGGCAAGTGTCTTGGCCGTGATCTTGTCGCCCATCTGGTCGATGGTTTCAGGCGACGGGCCTACCCAAGCGATCCCCGCAGCGATGACATCCGCAGCAAAGCCCGCGTTCTCCGAAAGAAAACCGTAACCGGGATGAATGGCACCGGCTCCGGTCGCGAGCGCGGCTTTGAGGATCGACTTGCCATCGAGATAAGACTCGGGGAGTCGCACCGCTTCGTCAGCTTCCTGGACAAAGGGTGCGTCGGCGTCAGCGTCTACGTAGACCGCAACGCAACGGATTCCCATCGCGCGCGCGCCGCGAAAAACACGCCGCGCAATTTCGCCTCGGTTTGCAACGAGTAGTGTCGTGAAACTCACAGTCGGAATACTCCATAACCGTCGGTGCCCTCGATCGGGCGGGTGCGAACAACCGAAAGCGCCATGCCGAGCACAGTGCGGGTGTCGCGCGGGTCGATGATGCCGTCGTCACTGATCGCGCCACTGGCTTCAAGGGCGACCGAGCCTTTGTCCTGCATGGCTTCAACCGCGGCCACCAATTTGGCGTCCATTTCCTCGTCGAAGTCCTCGCCCTTACGCGCCGCTTGTCCGCGTCGCACGATCGACATCACGCCAGCAATCTGCTTGCCGCCCATGACTGCGATCTTGGCGCTCGGCCAAATGAAGGTGAAACGGTTGTTGTAAGCGCGACCGCTCATCGCGTAGGTCCCGGCACCGTACGAGTTGCCGACGATGACCGTAATGTGGGGCACCGTTGAATTGGTGACCGCGTTGATCATCTGCGAGCCCTTCTTGATGATGCCCGCCTGCTCGAACTCTTTGCCGACGACGAAACCGGTCAAGTTCTGCAAGAAGAGCAAGGGTACGTCGATCTGGTTGTTGAGCTGGATGAAGTGTGCGGCTTTTTCGGCGGCCTCGGGGTTGAGGACACCATTGTTGCCGAGGATCCCAACCGGAAAGCCCTCGATCGATGCCCAGCCACAGATCAACGTGTTTCCGTATCGCGGCTTGAACTCTTCGAAGCGCGAGCCATCAACCACGCGTCCGATCACGTCGCGAATGTCGACGGGGCGGCGCAAGTCTGGGCTCATTAAACCGAGGAGCTCTTCGGGGTCTTGTACCGGAGCTTCAGCCTTCAAGGTCGCGGGTTGGCCGCTCTTCTTCCAGTTGAGGTGCGACATGACTTCGCGGCAGAGCCGGAGCGCATCGGGTTCATCTTCGGCCAAGTATTCACCAAGGCCGGAGACCTCTGCGTGCATCTGCGCGCCACCGAGAGACTCGTCGTCCGACTCTTCACCGGTTGCCATCTTTACCAGTGGCGGGCCGGCCAAAAAGATCTTCGACTGCTCTTTGATCAAGATGTTGTAGTCCGACAAGCCGGGCTGGTACGCGCCGCCCGCTGTCGAAGAACCGAACACGACGCAGATCGTCGGAATTTCGAGTTTCGAGAGTTCGATCATCTCGTAAAAGAAGCGACCGGACTCGGCGAAGTGATTTACCTTGGCGGGTTTGCGCTTCTTCTTTTTCGGGTCATCGTCACCACCGCCGCCCATGCGAAGGTCGGCACCTGCAGACTCGACAAAGCTCACATAGGGGATGCCGTTGTCTCTTGCGATTTCGAGAGCCCGCATCCACTTCTTGCCGACGTAAGGGGTGAGTGCGCCGCCGAGCACCGTGGGGTCGTTGGCGAAGATCACGCACTCAACCCCGGCGATGACGCCGATGCCCAACATCGCTCCGCCGCCAACGGCGAAGTCCGAGTTGTAACCTGCGAGCGGGCTGATCTCGAGAAACGGCGTGTCGGGGTCGAGCGCCAGGTGAATGCGTTCGCGCACCGAAAGCTTGCCGCGCTTGGCGAGACGCTCGTGGTGATATGCGCCGCCGCCCACTTCGCTTTCGTCGAGCAGCTCTTCGATCACTTCGAGCTTTTGGAGCATGGCGGCTTTGTTTTCGGCGAACTCGGGTGTGCGCGAATCGAGTGACGAGCGCAGCGCCGGAGCGAGGAGGGAGGGTTGCATCAGTCTCGGTTCCTTCGTCTATCTATCTAGGAGTACGTCTACATGAAGGGTCGATCGGCGATGGGTCTGGAAGTTCGATGGTGGCTTGCAGGGAGGTTGGCCAGCGCGTTTTGGCTTGGGAGTGCCGTGTTTGCACCGTTGGCTTCGAATCCCTTCGTTCGTTCGAATTGACACACGGGTAACATCTGGGGTAACAAAATGCAATCGAAATTACCGGTCCCGTGGGCGGAACCGTCGCGCTGGCACTGCCACCCGCGACGATCCCGAGGAACAGGGCGCCGTATCGGCATAGGAGTGAGCCATGAGTGAAGTGAAGGTCGAGACCTCCGGCGGAGTCATGACGCTGACCCTCGCCGACGTGGACAACCGCAACGCGTTGGGCATAGCTTTGGTGGGAGGGTTGCGCGACGCGATCGCGGCCGCGAATTCCGACCCCGATATTCGCGCGGTTGTGATCACGAACGAGGGCACGACCTTTTGCGCAGGTGCAAACCTGAAAGAACGATCGGCCGCGAACAAAGCCGCTGCCGAGAAGGCAAAGGCCGAGGGGGGCGCGAAGAAGCGTGAGAGCGGCTCCGGACTCGGTGGGTTCGAAACCCTTCTTTACGA
>JASDVE010000281.1:8444-14785 GCA_041891195.1 Myxococcota bacterium
CAAGATCAAGGGACACTGCGTGGGTGGCGGCCACGGACTCGCCGCAGCGCTCGATATTTCGATTGCGGTTGAAGACGTGAAGTTCGGCTTCACGGAAGTACGTCTCGGCGTTGCCCCCGCGATCATCTCGGTGGTGTGTCTGCCGAAGATGCGCCCGGGCGATGCCATGGAGGCGTTCCTGCGCGGCAATCGCTTTTCGGGCAAACGTGCTGCCGAACTCGGCTTGATCAATCGCGCCGTCCCGGCAGACCAGATCGACGACGAAGTCGAAGCGATTCTCGCCGACTTGCGAAAGGGCGGCCCCAACGCGCTGGGATTCTGAAAACGACTCGTCAACGAAGTCCCCGCGATGGAACAGAAGGAAGCCTTCGCCTGGACCGCGCAGCTTTCGGGCCAGCTCTTCAAGGGCGAAGAAGCCGCTGAGGGCATGAAGGCTTTCTTGCAGAAGCGAAAGCCAGCATGGATCGAAGCGCAAGAAGATTGAGCACGTTCGAACTAGAGGTTCTGATCTAAACTTATGCGATACACCGCCGGTACAAGCCGCGGGAACCCCCAGGAATTAGAGATGACCCAAGACCCCCTCAATACTTCTGAGCATCAACTCTTTCGCGAAACCGTGCGGAAGTTCACCGAGCAAGAACTGCGTCCCCGGGCGCGCGAATTCGACGCCGCCGGCAAGATCGACAAGTCGCTGTTCAAAAAAATGGGTGACCTCGGGATGCTCGGTCTTCGTTATGACCCCGAATACGGCGGTTCCGGTCTCGACTGGTCGTATTCTGCGGTGCTGTTCGAGGAGTTGGGCCGCGCCGACAACGCGGGCGTCACGATGGGGATCAGCGTCCATACCGATATGGCGACGCCGTCTCTCGCCGAGTTTGGCAGCGATGACCTCAAGCGCGAATACCTTGCGCCCTCGATCGCCGGAGACATGGTGTCCGCCATTGCGGTGACGGAACCCGACGCAGGCTCCGACGTTGCGGGCATCAAGACTCGCGCGGTACGCGACGGCGAGGACTGGATTATCAACGGTTCGAAGACCTACATCACCAACGCCGCGACTGCGGACTGGCTTTGCTTGCTCGTCGTCACGGACCCCAATGCGGGCTACGGCGGCTATTCGCAGATCCTGGTTCCGACAGACACGCCCGGCTTCCGCTACGAACTGCTCGATAAAATTGGAAACTGGGGTTCCGACACGGGGCTGCTTTTTTTCGAGGACATGCGCGTGCCGGTTGCCCACACGATCGGTGAGATTGGTCGCGGGTTCCAACAGCAAATGATGCAGTTCCAGGACGAACGCCTCGTCGCGTGTGTGAGTTCGATGGCGGGAAGCGAAATGCTCTGGGAAGAAACCCGGCGCTGGGCAGAAGAGCGCGTTCTGTTCGGCAAGCCGCTCGCAAAGATGCAGAACACCCAATTTAAGATGGTGGAGCTCTACACCCAGATTACTGCTGCAAAGGCCTTGGTTCGCGAATGCGTGCGCAAGCGCGTTGACGGAGAAGATGCGACGAGCTTGATCACGATGGCGAAGTTGTTCTGCGGCCGGGTGAGTCGTCAGGTCGCCGACGAATGTATCCAGTTCCACGGCGGTTACGGCTACATGAAGGAAAGCATGGCTGGCCGTGCGTTCGTCGATACCCGTCTTATCAGCATTGGCGGGGGCTCTGACGAAACCATGCTCCACTATATGGCGAAGCAGTTGGGCTTCTAACATGAAATAAGCGCGGTGTAAGCAGCGCCACATCATCCCGTTATAAACCGATCACTTGACGGCTCGAATGACGCATCGAACCGACGTCAACGAAAGGAACACTTATGGCCAGGCCGATCTTGAAGACTGACTTTTGCGACCGAGTAGGCATCGAATACCCGGTTATCTTGGCGGGCATGGGCCCGGTTGCGGGTACGGGGGATCCGGTCGCGACCGCAGATCTTGTCGCGGCGGTTTCCAACGCCGGCGGGCTCGGTGTGATGGGGGGCGTTGCGTATTCGCCCGACCAGTTGCGAGCAGAGATCCGCAAAATCAAGTCCATGACCGACAAGCCCTTTGGTGTTGATCTCCTGCTGTCCCCCAACTTTTTGTTCCCCCGTGGCAAGACCTCGATGCCGTCGGGGCCGACTCGCAATCAACTTCCCCAGGAAGCCCTCGACGCGATCGCGCAAATTGCGAAGGATCTCGAAATCGAGTTGAAGGACGCACCGGACGAAACCGAGGTGATGGGCGGGTGGCTTGAAGAAGGCAAGAGCTGGGCGGGGTCCCAGGTCGAAGTCATCCTCGAAGAAGAAGTGCCGGTGTTCGCGTCAGGGCTCGGAACGCCGGGTCCGTTTGCACAAGAACTCAAAGCCAACGGCACGACGATTCTTTCATTGGTTGGTACGGCGCGCGCTGCAGAGCAAGTCGCTGCGGACGGGGCCGACTACGTGGTCGCCCAGGGAACGGAAGCGGGCGGGCACACGGGTCGCATCGGCACCCTGGCGCTCTTACCCCAGGTCATGGATGCCGTGGCACCGACGCCGGTCATCGCCGCGGGCGGGATCGCGAGTGGTCGCGCATTGGCGGGTGTGCTGGCAACCGGAGCCGAAGCGGGCTGGTGCGGTACCGCCTTTTTGGTTTCAGAAGAAGCGAACCAGCCCGACCTGCAAAAAGATCGCATTCTCGCCGCGGCGACCGAAGACACAATCGTGACACGTCTCTACAGCGGGAAGACCATGCGGAACATTTCGAACCCGTTGATTGAAGCGTGGGAACGGTCGGGCGTGCAGGCCCTTCCCATGGGCGCCCAGGCTTTGCTGATCAAGGACCTCACCCACTCGATCCGCGAAGCCGGCCGCGAAGACTTGCTCATGAACGCCGCCGGACAGACGTCCGGCATGTTGAAGAAGCGACGCCCCGCAAAGGAAATTCTCGAAGAGATGGTCGCCGACGCGGCGCAGATCCTCGGCAAGGATCTCGGTCAGCGCGTCCGCGCTTCGGTGTAAGCATCAAACAACGAACTTGGGGACACGAGTTCGGGAGGACATCTCACGATGTTGCAAGAAGGACAAGACCTACTGGCGGAAGCGAATGAGCTCAACGCCTTTCTCGACACCCTCAACGACGAGTTGTGGGATCGCCCGACGACGTTCATGGAATGGACGCCGTGGGACGTCGTTGCGCACTTGCATTACTTCGACTTGGTTTCGATATCTGCGCTTCAAGGCGAAGACGTCTTTGTTCCCGAACGCAAGGCGTTGATGAAGCAGGTCATGGGCGGTTCGACGAACAAGCAGATCGCCCGCAAACGCTTTGGCGATATTGGCGCGGACGAGATGCGGTCTCGCTGGATTGAAACGTGCACCGACTTGGCGAGCCAGCTTGCGGACAGTGATCCGAAGCGGCGCCTTCCCTGGTTCGGCCCTGACATGGGCGTGCGCATGTTTACCACCGCGCGCTACATGGAGACATGGTCTCACAGCCAAGAGATCTACGACTTGGCGGGCGCGACGCGCAGCTATAACGATCGCATCAAGCACATCTGCGCAATCGGGAACCGTACGTTCGGTTGGACGTTTGTGAATCGCAAGATAGAAGTCCCCGGCCCCCCACCGTTCGTTCGTTTGACCGCACCCTCTGGTGAGATTTGGGAATGGAATGAAGGGAGTGGCGAAGAAGTTATCACCGGTTTGGCTTCGGATTTCTGCCATGTCGTAACCCAAGGCCGCAATGTGGAAGAGACCGCGCTCGAGGTGAAGGGCGAGATCGCAACGCTCTGGATGTCCATTGCTCAATGCTTTGCTGGTGGGGCCGTCGATCCGCCCAAGCCTGGCACACGACTCAACAAATAGACCCGTGACAGCATGCGCCGCTCTTCACGGGCGCCCGCACTATATGGAGTACATCGGATGGATCTCGAATTTGGTCAGCAGTACGAAGATTTTCGCCAAGAAGTGAAACACTTCGTTGAGAACAACAAGCCCAAGAAACCAGCTCAAGGTTCGCTTGGCACCCTGGAAACCCGAAGCGCGTTGGTCGACTGGCTGAGCTTGCAGATCGAACATGGCTATTGGGCGCGAACCATCCCGAAAGAATACGGCGGCTTTGGCGCTGAGCCTGATTTGCTCCAAACCGTGATTATGGATGAAGAGTTCAACAAGGCCGGGATCCCGCGCGGGATGTCGGCCCAGGGGCCGTCGATGCTCGTGCCCACGCTGCTTGAGCACGGCAGCGAAGAACAGCGCAAGGCCTACATCGGCAAGACGATGCGCGGCGAAATCATGTGGTGTCAGGGGTATTCGGAGCCTGGCTCAGGCAGTGACCTCGCAAGCCTTCAGACGGCGGGTACGGATGACGGCGACGACATCTTGATTAATGGCCAAAAAATTTGGACCAGCTCCGCGGATAAGTCCGAGATGATTTTCATTCTGGTTCGCACCGAACCGGATGCCAAAAAGCATGCTGGAATCAGCTACATCCTGGCGCCAATGGACACCCCGGGTATCGAAGTTCAACCCCTACGAACCATGTCGGGCAATCTCGGTGAGAACTCGTTCAACCAAGTATTCTTCACCGACGCGCGTGTTCCGAAAGCCAACATTGTGGGAAAACGCGGCGAAGGCTGGAAGATCGCCAACACGACGCTCAAGCACGAGCGCAACTCACTGAACTCAAACGGCGAGGGGAGCATGGTTCGCTTGATGAAGCTGATGACTCGAGAAAAGGTCAACGGCGTAACCGCGATGGACAGTCCGATTTTACGAGACCGCTTGATGGCGCTCCAAGGTCGCGTGCTGGCCATGAAGCATCACAGCATGCGGATGTTGACCTGCAGTTTGAAGGACGAGTCGCCAGGTGTTGCGGGCTTAATCGCCAAACTTCAAAACTGTCAACTCAACTTCGACATGTCGGCGCTCGCGATCGACGTGATGGGTGAGCTCGGGGGTCTCTACGACCACACCAAGTACGAACGCGACCGCGGCTACTGGCAGACGCACTCGTTCTTGTCCCTCGGTCTGATTATTGGCGGAGGCACCGCGCAGATTCAGAAGAACATCATTTCTGAGCGCGGTCTCGGGATGCCGCGCGAGCCGAAGCCCGCCAAGGCTTAGGCCAGGCCGCTTTGCAACACGCTGTACAGGCTTGAGACGAACAAAAGAATCAAAAGGAACACCCGATGGATTTTGGACTTTCAGAAGATCAGCAGATGCTCGAAGAAACGGTGCGTAGCTTCCTTCGCGACCAGGTGCCGATCACCCGCGTACGCGACATCCGCGATGCCTGCGACAAAGATCGTGACAACGGTTGCCCCAACGATCGAGCCATTTGGAGTCAACTCGCCGAACTCGGTGTGACGGGGATCCTTGTTCCCGAAAGCCAGGGGGGGAGTGCGCTAGCGCCGCTGGACGCGGCCATCGTCGCACAGTCCCTTGGCTATGCGGCGACGCCTACGCCGTTTGTCACGTCGGGCGTGATGGTGCCGGTTGCACTCACCCACCTCGGCGGCAGTGAAGCGGAGGGTTGGCTCTCCGGGATCGCGGGCGGCGAGATCACGTTCGGTGTCGCGGTAACCGAAGCATTCTCGGTCCGCGAAGAAGCGGGCGTAAATCTTGCCGATGGGAAAATTAGCGGCAAAGCGATGATGGCGATGGACACCCTCAACGCAGACTTCATTCTCGTGATGCTTGGTGCAGGCAAGTTGGCGGTGATTCGGGCTGACGCTGCGGGGCTTACCAAGAACCGACTGATCACCACGGACGTCACGCGCTGCACTGCGGAACTCATCCTCGACGGCGTCGCGACAGAGATCGTTTACGACGATGCTGCAGACCCCATCAAACGGATGTTCGAAGTCGGACGCATTGTGTTGGCTGCCGACACATTTGGGGCTTGCGAGTCGATGATCGAGCAGTCGGTTCGCTACGCGCAGGAACGCAAGCAGTTCGATCGGGCGATTGGCTCCTTCCAAGCGGTGAAGCATATGTGCGCCGAAATGATCGCCGACTTGGAGCCTGCGCGATCGCTCATTTGGTACGCGGCGCATAGTTGTGTCGCCATGCCGGAAGAAACGCCCTTGATGGCATGTCACGCGCTCGCACATATTTCCGAAATTGGTCGCGAGATCGCGAGTGTCTCAACTCAGGTGCACGGGGGCATCGGGTGGACCGACGAGCAGAACCTTCACTTTTGGTTCAAGCGTATAGGCGCTGCACGGCACATGCTTGGCGGTCCAGAATACCTGCGTCGCTGTGCGGCGGAACTGCAGGGGCTCGCGGCCGCGTCTTAATACCGCCGAAATTTACGAGATCAACGCAGTGCAGGGAGGGGAACGATGAACACCAAGCTCGCCCAAGAACTCGGGCTAGCA
>JASDVE010000282.1:0-3246 GCA_041891195.1 Myxococcota bacterium
CAATCGCACCACGCACCATCTGGTCAGCATGCTTCGGATCTACGCCCAAGCGAACCGCAATGTCGACGGTCTCGTCGAACTTGCCCACTGCCATCTGCTTCAAGAGGTCGACGCCTTCGTTGAGGCTGTACTGTTTGCCTTCTTCAAGAAGCTTTGCTGACTCGCGATATCGTTTTCCTCGGCCCATGATTAGCCCTCCACTTCCAGGCCCATCGAGCGCGCGGTGCCTGCAATAATCTGTTTCGCGTTTTCGATGTCGTGCGCGTTCAGATCGGCCATCTTCATTTCGGCGATCTCGGCCAACTGCGCCTGAGTCACCTTGCCGACCTTGTTACGATTGGGTTCACCTGAGCCCTTCGCGATCTTGGCCGCCTTCTTAAGTAAGACGGATGCGGGCGGGGACTTCAACTCAAACGTAAACGACCGGTCTTGGTAGATCGTAATGACCGAGGGGATGGTCAAACCCGCCTTATCCTGCGTTCGCGCATTGAACGCTTTGCAGAACTCCATGATGTTGACGCCGTGCTGACCGAGCGCGGGACCTACCGGCGGCGAGGGATTCGCCTGACCAGCAGGGCAGTGAAGCTTGACAATTGCCATGACTTTCTTTGCCACGATGTTCTTTCCTTCAACTCGTTGAGCTCAGTCAACTTTGCTTGGCCACCCGTGTGTTCCTGCTTGGGGCGGAGTGTCTGTTTACACCGTTGGTAAAAATCGTTCCAAAAACCCTGACGCTGAGCGCGGCAAGGCGAGATCTTCCTATGCGAGTTCGACGTTCGTGTAGTCGAGCACCACTGGAGTGGCTCGACCGAATACCTGGACCATCACCCGGAGCTTTTCTTTTTCCGGCATGACTTCGTCTACGAAACCTGAGAAGTTTGCGAACGGACCATCGATCACGCGTACGTTCTCGCCTTCTTCGAACGTGATGAGCGGCTTGGGCTTTTCCGCACCGTCCTTCATGCGCTGGGTCATGCGTGCAACTTCTTCGTCCGAAATCGACGGTGGATTCGTGGCGCCGCCAACGAAGCCCGTGATCTTCGGTGTGCCCTTCACGATGTGCCAGGTCTCGTCGTCGAGATCCATCCGCACCATGATGTAGCCGGGGAAGAACTTGCGCTTCATGTTGCGCTTCTGCCCCTTCACCATTTCTACAACACTTTCTTCCGGAATCAGCACCTCGTCGAAGCGATCTTCAAAGCCGAGTGCTGCTGCGCGCTCGAGGAGACCTTGCTTCGCACGCGCTTCCTGTCCGGAATAGGTGTGCACGATGTACCATTTCTTTGGCTTGCCACTTGCACTACCCGGTGCAGATGCAGGTGCTGCCGCAACGGTTTCCGACGCGGCGGTCTTCGGTGTCGTCGATGCCGTCGCTTCGGAAGCGGGATTCTTCGAAACTTCTTCGCCCGGGGAATCGCCGGTGGGCGGGACGCTATTTGAGTCGCTCATTGAACCACCATCCGTTTGGATTTCGTTTTGCACTCAGGTGAACTTACCGCGCATCACCCACTCGCATGACCTGTACGCACCACCTGTCTTAGTTGCCGCGTCGCCGCTTCACTGGAGACACAACGGGGAAAGGCTCACTCGAGCACTTTCTTCATGATCTCAGCCAGTCCGAAATCCACCACGCCAAGTGCGACGGTGATGACGCTGACCACAACTACGACTCCCACCGTGCCCGCTGCCGCTTCTTTTTGCGGCGGCCACGAAATTTTTTGATACTCAACTACCACTTCCTCGAGGTACTGCTTCGCGCTCTGGAACCATTTCGCTGGATTCATCGCCTATTCGCTCCACGTTGGATTGGACCCTGACACGACATTAATTCCACTTCTTTTCTGACCATGTTCTTCGCAACATCGAACCTGGCAGGCGCGGAGGGAATCGAACCCCCAACCCCCGGATTTGGAGTCCGGTGCACTACCAATTGTGCTACGCGCCTAATCGAACTCCATTTGGCTCACCGCTTCAGCGCCCCTACCGGTCCACGCTCATCTACCCAGCGCCTGCGGCTTCAAGATTGCTGCCATGCAGCGCCCTAAAAAAGATCAAGCAATCACTTCCGTCACCACGCCGGAGCCGACCGTTCGGCCCCCTTCGCGGATTGCGAAGCGCAACTCTTTGTCCATCGCGATCGGCGTGATCAACTTCACGACCATTTCTACATTGTCACCGGGCATCACCATCTCGGTGCCTTCCGGCAAGTTTGCAACTCCCGTCACATCCGTCGTACGAAAGTAGAACTGAGGACGATAACCGTTGAAGAACGGAGTGTGTCGACCCCCTTCGTCCTTCGTCAGAATGTAGGCCTGGGCCTTGAACTCTGTGTGCGGCGTAATCGAGCCCGGCTTCGCCAAGACCTGACCGCGTTCCACTTCGTCCTTCGCAGTGCCGCGAAGCAAGCAGCCCACGTTGTCCCCCGCCTGACCTTCGTCCAAAAGCTTCCGGAACATCTCAACGCCAGTCACCGTCGTCTTCGTCGTGTCCTTGATCCCGATGATCTCCACTTCGTCACCCGTGTGAACGATCCCCTGCTCAACGCGACCCGTCACAACCGTCCCGCGACCCGTGATCGAAAACACGTCCTCGATCGGCATCAAAAAGTCTCGGTCCAATGCGCGCTCTGGCTGCGGAATGTGCGAATCGAGCGCATCCATCAGATCGTCAATGCACTTGTTCTTCTCGTCGTCGCTCGAATCTTCACCCGCCGCAAGAGCAGAACCCATCACGATCGGAATGTTGTCACCGTCGAACTCGTAGCTCGACAGAAGTTCGCGAACTTCCATTTCCACCAGTTCAAGCAACTCTTCGTCGTCTACCTGGTCGACCTTGTTCATGAACACGACCAAGTGGGGAACGTTTACCTGACGGGCGAGAAGCACGTGCTCCCGCGTCTGGGGCATCGGGCCGTCTGCAGCAGACACAACCAAAATCGCGCCATCCATCTGCGCCGCACCCGTGATCATGTTCTTCACGTAATCCGCGTGACCGGGACAGTCAACGTGCGCGTAGTGGCGAGCTTCCGTCTGGTACTCCACGTGAGCTGTCGCGATCGTGATGCCGCGCTCGCGCTCTTCTGGAGCCTTGTCGATGTTGGCGAAGTCGATCTTGTCCGCGAGGTTCTTGTGCGCCTGCCGGGACGTGATCGCGGCCGTTAGCGTCGTCTTACCATGATCTACGTGCCCAATCGTTCCCACGTTTACGTGCGGCTTCGATCGATCGAACTTCTCTTTCGCCATGACT
>JASDVE010000283.1:0-3237 GCA_041891195.1 Myxococcota bacterium
TTTGCCCGAGCTTTTTGCTGGCTCGAGCCGAAGCGGCAAGCGACGCTCCGCGTGGTTTTCGTCGCGCGCTTGCGGAAGGTGCAGCACCAGCCGTGATCGCTGAAGTCAAACGACGGTCTCCAAGTAAAGGCGAGATTCGCAGCGACTTTGAGCCCGTTTTATGCGCCCAGGCTTATGACGCCGGTGGCGCGGCGGCGCTATCGGTCCTGACCGATGAACATTTCTTCGGTGGACACCTCGACTTCCTAGCGAAGATCCGTGCCGAAGTATCGCTGCCGATTTTGCGCAAAGACTTTACGATCGACGCGTACCAGGTCGATGAGACGCGAGCCGCGGGGGCCGATGCAATTTTATTGATCGCCAAGGCGTTGTCCGCAGATGTGATGCCTAGGCTGGCAGCGCACGCGCGTGGGATCGGACTTGATGTCTTGGTCGAAGTTCACGACGAAGCAGAGCTCGAGCGGGCTCTCGATATGAAGGCCGACTTGATCGGTGTCAATAATCGAAATCTCGCTACCTTCGAAACCGACCTCGGGATCACCGAGCATCTTGCCGGGGTGCTGCATAACCGAAATCCCGATTCACTTCGTTCCGACATCCTGCTCGTCGGCGAGAGCGGCATCCGCAATCGGGCTGACGTCGCGCGCCTCGAAGCGGTGGGGGCTCGCGCGTTCCTCGTCGGCGAATCACTGATGCGTGAGAAAGACCTGGTCCAGGCGCTCAAAACACTACGAAGGGGGCCAGTCAAATGATCGATCGCAAGCCAACCGAGTTTAAGCACAACCAAGGAGGAAACTTGCAGTGAGCGGGAACGTTCGCATCAAGATCTGTGGAATTACAAGTTCCGAGGAAGCCATTGTGGCCGTTGAGGCTGGAGCGGATCTCATCGGCATCAACTTTGTCCCAACTTCGAAACGCTGCGTAGACATTCCGACCGCTGCCGCGATCTGCGAGTCGATCGCGGAGGCCCAGGTCGAAACGGTCGCGTTGTTTCAAAATGCAAGTTGGGACGAGATGGAACATGTCTTGCGCCGGGTGAACTTCGACCGTGTCCAACTTCACGGTGAGGAAACGGAAGAGGATGTCGAACTCGTCGACTTGCCGGTCATCAAGGCAATTCGCGGCGCGGACGTCGAGGCCGCCGAAGCGTATCCCGGCACATTGTTGTTGCTCGATCATCCCAGTGAAGGTGGAGGCAAAGGGAATAGTTGGGACTGGAGTGAGGCGACGGAAGTCATCGAACTCGGCTATGATGTCATTCTTGCGGGGGGACTTAACCCGGAAAATGTCGCGCTGGCTCTTGGGGATCTAGGTGGAATGATGCCTTGGGGTGTCGACGTTGCAACGGGCGTCGAAGTCGACGGCCGAAAGGACCCTGCGCGGATGGCCGCGTTTATTAGTGCCGTCCGTGTGGCGGAAGAAGCTGACCGGATCGAGGGGATTGAAAGTGATTAGTGAGCCCGATGAACAAGGTTTCTTCGGAGAGTTTGGCGGCCGCTACGTACCAGAAACTTTGGTCGCAGCGATGGATGAACTTTGTGAAGCATACCCCCGCGTTACGCAGAGCCCCGAGTACATCAAAGAACTCGATGATCTGCTGACGCACTATGCAGGGCGACCCACGCCACTGACGTATGCCGCGCGGATGACGGAAGACTTGGGCGGCGCCAAGATTTACTTGAAGCGCGAAGACCTCGCGCACACGGGGGCCCACAAAATTAACAACGTGCTGGGCCAAGCACTGCTCGCCAAGTACATGGGAAAGCCACGGGTCATCGCCGAAACCGGGGCAGGGCAGCACGGCACCGCGATCGCGACTGCGTGCGCGTTGCTCGGTCTCGAGTGCGAGGTCTATATGGGCGAAGAAGACATTCGCCGACAGGCCCTCAACGTGTTCCGCATGGAGCTGTTGGGCGCCAAGGTGCACTCGGTGTCGTCGGGGTCGAAGACTCTGAAGGACGCCATTAATGAAGCCATGCGCGACTGGGTTACGAATATTCGCAACACGTATTACTGCATAGGTTCTGTGATGGGCCCACATCCATATCCACTCCTCGTGCGTAATTTTCAGCGCGTGATCGGAGTCGAAGCCAGAGCCCAGATCCTCGAACGCGAGGGACGGTTGCCCGACGCGGTGATTGCGTGCGTGGGCGGCGGCTCCAACGCGATGGGGATCTTTCATCCGTTTGTGGGTGACGACGCAGTGCAATTGATCGGTGTCGAACCCGGTGGCGAGGGTGTCGAAACGGGACGCCACGGTGCAACGTTGAAGGCGGGAGTGCCCGCAATTTTACATGGCAAAAAGACATACGTCTTGACCGATGACGACGGCCAGATTTTCCCCGCGCACTCGGTGTCCGCGGGGCTCGACTATCCCGGGGTTGGGCCCGAGCACGCGTACTTGCGCGACGAAGGGCGCGCATCGTATGAAGTCGCGAAAGACGATGAGGCGCTGGATTCGTTTGTCTACCTTTCGCGTTGCGAAGGCATTATTCCGGCACTCGAATCGTCGCACGCCATCGCGTACGCACGCAGGCTCGCGCCGACAATGAGCAAGGAAGAGATTCTGATTGTGAATTTGTCTGGACGCGGCGACAAAGACGTCGCCGAAGTGCGCGACCTGGCCGCGGCCGGAAAAACGAAGGCGCTTTAATGGGACGCATCGCAGAACGCTTCGCACTTCTTGACGAGCGCGGTGAAACAGCTCTGATTCCTTTCATCACCGTGGGGGATCCCGACATCGAAACCAGCGAGGCACTTGTGCTTTCAATGGTCGAAGCGGGCGCCGACCTCATCGAACTCGGGGTCCCGTTTTCGGATCCGATTGCCGAAGGCCCGACGATTCAACGTTCGAGTGAACGTTCATTGGCCGGGGGCACGAGCCTCAATGGGATCCTCGAACTCGTTTCTCGCTTGCGCGCCAAAGTCGAGATCCCGCTGATCTTGATGGGCTACGCGAACCCGATTTTCGCGATGGGGTTCGAACGCTTCGCCAAGCTCGCGAGTGAAGTGGGCGTCGACGGCATCATCATCCCCGATTTACCGCCGGAAGAAGGCGAGAAATTGTTCGCGCGCTGCAACGAACTCGGCGTTGATGGTATTTTGCTCGCCGCACCGACGACGACCGATAAACGTCTCACCAAACTCGCGAGTGAGAGTCGGGGCTTTCTCTATTACGTGTCTTTGACGGGGGTAACCGGCGCGCGGTCGGAGCTGGCAGCGGGCGTTGAAGAAGGC
>JASDVE010000284.1:0-3217 GCA_041891195.1 Myxococcota bacterium
GCATATATCTACCGTTTAAGCCTCGATTTAAGCCTCGATCCGGTCTGGGCCCTAGACACCAAACTTCGCGCGTCAGACGCTGAGTCTAATGACAACTTCGGCATATCGATTGGTATCGATGGTGAGCGCGCCCTGATCGGAGCGTGGAAAGAGGGTGACAGCGGCCCGCAATCGGGTGCTGCGTACGCCTTCGATCTCTGATCTCTGGACTGAGTTGGCAAGCTTTCTGGGCCGACTCCCATTCAGAGCGTGTCTTTGCAGGGAAATGATCTCGGTATGCCGTGAAGTCCGGCCGAACCGAGGCTTCCCCCCAGACGTATTTCCCGCGTGACGCCGCTGGCCCACCTCTTGTCGTTTCACGGACGTTCCGGCGAGGTGCTGGGACGCATCACTTCGCTGCCCGAACCATTTCGGAGAGGATCCGCCTGCGATGAAGATGGTGGAGCGAATTCGCGCGATCCATGCGGACGTGGCGAAGGCTGTGAGCGATGAGTCTGCGCCTTCTGTCGCGCGAGGCCTAGCGCGGCGAACCGACCAGGCGTGTGCAGCGATTATGGCCGGATTTCGTTCTCGGGGTCTGCGGTAGTTGCGATCAGCTTTCGCACGAAGGGTTCGAGTTGCTCGGCGACAAGTTTGTGTGCTTCGGCATTGGGGTGCTGGTCGAATGGAGAGACCCAGAAATTTGGTGCGTTCTGTCCCTTGAAGTCGGGGAGCAGATCATAGGTTGGAAAATCATTGTCCTCTGCAAACTGCGCAATGGTGTCCACCACACCCTGGAATGGGTACGGGTCGTTCAACTCGACGAGGACCGGGAAGATTACAAGCGCGGTAGGGATGCCCCGCGCACGAGCCTCGTTCTGAAGGCGGATGAGGTTTGCCCGCGCGCGTTGCCACTCTTTGGTTTGATGTGGCGCGCCGTGATAGGCGGCCCGGAATCGGTCGGTGTACATCGATGAGACTTTCTTGCGATCTTCGAGGTCTCGCATGAGTCGGTAGACGTAAGAGTATTGGTACCGTCGCGATTGGCGGTTCGCGACTGCGACTTCGTTGCGAATGCGGTCGAAGAACTCGGGAACCGACGCGTTGGGCGTGCCGTCGCGTAAGAAGAATACGACGACGACGAGATCCGGATCGAATACATCCGCCAATCCATCCCAGACTTCGAGCCACTGCTTGGTGAGGCTTCCTGGGAGACCCGCGTTCATGATCTCCACACCTTCGGGCGCGTTCGGAGGTGGCGCGTCACGCAGTGCCCGTTCAATGATTTCGGGAAACACGTTGTGGTTTTCGGGAACGCCCTGACCGAAGGTGAACGAATCGCCAAGCATCAATATGCGTTTGACGCCGGTCGGGGTGGGGTAGTTGTACTCTTTGTCGCGCAGGTTGAATCGATTGCGTTTGTATTCGAACTGCTCGCTCTCTTGTTGCTCTTCGATCAATCGCTCGTGCCAAGGTGCTACCCATAGAATTCGCGCGATGATCTCGACGCTCGCGAGGCCGATTCCTAATCCGACGAGCAGCAGTCCGATTCGCTTCAGCAACATGCGTTTGCTCCGTTGGGTCAATCGTAGTAGACAAACCGCAAGTGCCGATCACTCTTTGTCAACATCGTCAATGGTCAATTCTTTTGATTCATGGTTTGTGTCAACTTCGACCACCCCGAGCGATGGCGCGGCTTCATCGAGGTAGCCTAGGACTTGGAGTTGTTCGACCAGGGCATCCGAAAGTGCGGGTGTCGAGGGCGGGGCCTGCAACGCCTTCTTCTTCTTGTTCAGCCAAGTTTTGAGCGCGCGCATTTCTTGAACGACGGCGCGTTCGCGATCACTCCCAACCCGACCAATGGGTGTTGGCAATCCCTCTCGACGATCGATCCGCAGGTCGTACATGCGTTGACGTCCCGACTTTGAGTCGGCCAAGATCTTGTAGTCCGCACTGCGGAAGCTTGCGAGCTCATTTCCGAGGGTGTTGAGTTCGCTGATCGCGAGTCGGTCAACGACGGTTGCAGCCGTCGTTGGATCAAAGTAAGGGACGAGGCTTCGGCCCATGGGCTCTTCCGTTTTTGCTGAGCCTGCGTGTTCGAGCAGTGTTGGGTAGACGTCGATGATGCTCGTGGCGTTGTTGATGCGAAGGCCGGCCGGAATTTTTTTGGGAAACCAGAATATCATTGGAATGCGAATGACTTCGTCATACAGGGTGAAGCGATGTCCTTTCGCGCCGTGTTCGAAGAACTCTTCGCCGTGATCCGAAACGAGGGCCACGATGGTGTTGTCGAGCAGCCCTTTTGCGTCGAGATCGTCGAGTATCATGCCCACGTGTTGGTCGGTCCACGCGATTTCGCCGTCGTAGAGCGCGAGCACGTGGTCCAGATCTCTCGCATTCATGTGCGGATGAACTTTGGGATTACGAAAGAAGTCGATGCCGTCGACGTCGCCCGTATAGGTCGGGTCGAACATCGTGTCGTACGGGGGCGGGGGGACGAAGTCAAAGTGGGCGTCCCACAGGTGAACGAACATAAAAAACGGATCACTGCGCTTCTGCTCGATCCAATGCTTGAACTGGGCGTAGACCCGTGGGTTGGTGATGTCGGTGTGCGAGGCGTCCATAATGTCGGCCGTGTCGAGACTGCCGTCGCGAATGGCGACCTGCTTCGACTGTTCGGCGTAAGAAGAACAGTCGACGTAGCGTTCGAACCCCTGAGCGAGCCCAAACGTGGGGTGCAGAAACGGTCCCGCAAAGAAACCGACCGTTTGATATCCGCGTTCGGCGAAGACTTCGGCGAGGGTGCGTCGCGATTCATCTAAGCGTCGATTCGAGTCGTCGCATCCGTGAACACTGTCCGACAAGCCGGTGAAGAGCGCCGCATGGGCGGGTAGCGTCCACGAGCTGCTGCTAATCGCGGTCTCGAATAACGCACCTTCGGCTGCGAGGCGATCGATTCTCGGGCTCGTCTCTCGCTCGTACCCATACGCTCCCAGGTGATCCGGTCGCAGCGTGTCGATCGAGATCAACAAGACGTTCGGCGGTGGGCCTTCGGGTTGCGGGGCGCTGTCGGTATTGGGCTGGCACCCCGTGGTCCATGCGAGCGCGGTGATGAGTACGACAACGGAGCAAGCCGGCAAGCGGGGCAGATACAATTTCACTGAGGGACCGAGGTGCGCAAGCGATTGCGTTCGCGGGTGGACGGAAGCCTCATTCGATATGCGCAGGCGATCATTGG
>JASDVE010000285.1:0-3212 GCA_041891195.1 Myxococcota bacterium
GTTCGAGATAGCGCGCAACGTATTTACCTAGTATGTCGACTTCGAGGTTGACGAGGTCGCCCGGCTCGAGAGTTCCGAGGGTTGTAACCTCGAGCGTGTGGGGGATCAATGCCACGTGAAACCCCGCGTCGCTCACGGCAACCACAGTGAGTGACACCCCCTGAACCGTTACAGATCCCTTGTCGACCAACAGGCCTGCAACGTCTTCTGAACATTCAATATGTAGTTCGACATCGTCATCTCGGCGCTTGAGTTCGACTACTTTTCCGACCCCATCGACGTGCCCTTGCACAATATGGCCATCAAGCCGCGCATCGGCGCGCATCGCCCGTTCCAAATTGATGCGCTCGCCAGCGGTCACGTCTCCAAGTCCCGTGCAATCGATGGTTTCGCGCACCGCATCGAAAGAGATTTCGTCGCCTTGAAGCTCGGTCACGGTCAAACAGGTTCCATTGAACGCAATGCTGTCGCCTAGGCGAACGCCCTCAACAACATCGGCGCAGCGAACCCTGAATTGCCGGCCGTCCCCCTGGGGCTTCGCCGACAAGACTACACCGACAGACTCGACGATTCCAGTAAACATGAAGTCAGCCTTCCCTCCTCGAATTCGATCGGCACGTTCTGATTTTTGAAATCCGCAGGCCGAGAAATTACGTTTTCGCGCGGCGGTCGATCTCGCTGAGCATCCGGTCGCGTACCTGTTGGTAGTCGGCGGGCAATTCGATCGGCGGGTTCGGATGATCGGGGACCATGTCCGCGACGGTCATGTTGTGATATTTCAATTTGAAGTCCACGAACTTGAGCCCATGAGCGGTTGAGATCACCACCACCTTGTCGCTCGACTTGATCAACCCCCGCTCGACCAACTTCGTAGTCGCCGCGATGGCGACGCCGGTGTGGGGACAATTAAACAAACCCGTTCGATCCGCACGCGCGCACGCTTCCATGATTTCGGCTTCGCTCGCCTGCTCGACGACGCCATCGTACCGGCGCAGCGCGTCGATCGCCTTTTTGACCGAAACCGGGTTGCCGATTTGAATGGCCGAGGCCACGGTCGCGCGTGCCGCGATGGGTTCGAAGACTTCGAAGTCTTTCAGGTAGGACAAATACAGCGGGTTGGCTGACTCTGCTTGAGCGAGGCAAATGCGCGGACGACGATTAATGAGGCCCATTTCGAACATCATGTCCAAGCCCTTCGCCAATGCAGATACGTTGCCGAGGTTGCCACCAGGGATCACGAGCCAGTCCGGTACTTCCCACTCGAACTGCTGAACGATTTCGATCGCAATCGTCTTTTGGCCTTCAACCCGCAAGCTGTTCATACTGTTCGCGAGGTAGACACCGTCTTTCTCGGCCACTTGACGCACGATCTCCATGCAGCCATCGAAGTCGGTGTCCAGCGCAAACACCATGGCACCGTTCGCGACAGGCTGAATGAGCTGCGCCATCGAGATCTTTCCCTTGGGCAAGAAAACCACCGACGGAATGCCCGCGGCGGCGGCGTACGCAGCGAGTGCGGCCGAGGTGTCCCCCGTCGACGCGCACGCGACTGCGGGAATATCCTCACCACGCTCAATCATTTCCTTCACCATCGAAACGAGCACCGTCATGCCGAGGTCTTTAAATGAGCCGGTGTGCGAGTTGCCGCAGAGCTTGAGCCAAAGATCCTCGACACCCAGTTCGCGGCCGAAGCGTTCTGCCCAGAACAAGTTGGTGTTTCCCTCGTACATTGAAACCACATTGTCGCTGTGAATTTCGGGCAGAATCCATTCTTTCATGCACCAGACGCCCGAGCCGTAAGGCCATTGGCTGCCACCTCGGCGGCTCGCAAACAGGCTCTTCCATTCGGCGGCGCTGCTTTTCTTCAGCTCTTCCATGTCGTGCACGACTTGGAGGAGCCCGCCATTGCGGTCGGTGTAGACGATTTCGTCGAGGCCGTAGCGCTCTTCACTGTCGTCGAGGCTTTCGAACCAAGCTTTGTAGTGTGGCTTTTCGGTACCGGGATTCATCTTAGAGATCCTCTTCTATCCGAATGAGGCTCGATCGCTCGGTGACGTCCACGAGGGCGTCGATCTCCGCCAACGCATCGCGCACAGCGCTTTCTTTGACTTCGTGGGTCCAGAGAATCACAGGGACCGATGCCTCGCCAGTCTCTGCAGCGCGCTGGGTAATGGACTCGATCCCGACCCCATGCTCACCCAAGGCCCCTGCAATTCGCGCGAGCACACCGGGACGATCGACCGCCTCGATACGCACGTAGTAGCGCGACACGAGGTCTCCAAGATTCCGAAGCGCCTTCGTTTTCAGCGAGGCTTCGGGCATGCCGAGTGGCGCCACTCGCCGGGAAGAGCCGCGATGTATTTCGCGTGCGATTTCCATCAGGTCACCCACGACAGCACTCGCGGTCGGCAGCTCGCCCGCGCCAGCTCCGTAGTAGAGGGTCGGTCCGACCGCGTCTCCGCGGACCGCGACGGCGTTCATGGCACCATCGACGTTGGCGAGCAGGCTATCCTTCGGGATCAGTGTGGGATGAACCCGCGACTCGATCACTTCTTCGCCATCGGCTTCGGTGCGTCCCTTCGCGATGCCGAGCAACTTGATGCGGTAACCCGCTTTGTCGGCTGCCTCGAAGTCCAGGGGCACTAGCCCACGGATGCCTTCGGTCGGGATCGACTTGAAGTCCAATGTTGAGCCGAATGCCATCGAGGTCAGTAGCGCAAGCTTGTGGGCGGCATCGACACCTTCGACGTCGAACGTGGGGTCCGCCTCGGCGTAACCCAATTCTTGGGCCTGTTTGAGAACGACTTCGAAGTCTGCCCCCGTGCGTTCCATTTCGGTGAGCACGAAGTTCGTGGTGCCATTCAAGATGCCGTAGACGCTCACGATCCGGTTCGCGGCAAGGCCTTCGCGGATTGCGCGCAGCACCGGGATCCCGCCCGCCACCGCCGCTTCGAAAGCGACGTCGACCTTGGCGTCTCGCGCGGCGGCAAAGATCTCGTCGCCGTGCACCGCAAGCAATGCCTTGTTGGCCGTCACAACATGCTTGCCGTTGCCGATCGCATCGAGGCAAAGCTTTCGCGCGAAGTCGTAGCCACCGACCAACTCGATCACGATGTCGACTTCGGGGTCGGCAAGCAGGCCTTGTCCATCGGCGTCAAAGCGAATGCCACTGACGTCGATGCCGCGGTCTGTGTCGAGGTCGAGGTCTGCAA
>JASDVE010000286.1:0-14409 GCA_041891195.1 Myxococcota bacterium
CAAACCCGTAAGTTCGGTACACGACTGCGAGCATCACGATCATCAGAACGATATCGAGGCTTGAGAGAAACCCGAGAGCGGCGGGCGTGCTTCCTATATGGGTGTCGAATAAACGCGCGACGAAGGTCCACGCGGGAGTCGGGTTGTAGCCGTGGTCGTGACGAACCTTTTCCCAGAAGCGCGGAGGCGTGCTCGCAATATACTGGTGGTGGTCGGCGACGAACTCTTGCCAGCGTTCGTCGCTAAAGCGCGCGCGCACTTCGTCCATCTTGGTTTGATGCTCGGCAACAGAAACCATCGTGTTGCTATCGAGATCGCGTACGCGGCCCACCGCCATCTCAGGCGCGGACTCTTGCTGGGCGCGAATCGACGCCGAGTACAAGCCGTCATAACCGAGTTCGGGGAAGTACTTCGAACCGAGCTGGTAGTGATAGAGCTCCCAGCGATTTACAAAGCCGTCGCTCCACTGGTGATACTGGAGCGCAAAGTTGAAAAATGCGAGCGCTCCGGCAAAGGCCGCAAAGCCATAAACAAACCCCTTGAAGCGCTTGAGCGCCGGAATACGAACTGCGAGAAGCAGGAGCAGCACAAGGCAGCCCATGACGATTCGCACGCCGGTGTCAGAAAGGTGAATGCTCACGTGAAGTGTCTACGATTATACAGGTGGGGCACCCAACGGCCACGGGAGCGCTTTAGCGAAGCTCGCGCTTCAAGATTTTGCCCGACGGCCCCTTGGGCAAGCTATCCAGAAACGCGACACTGCGGGGATACTTGTACGCGGAGAGCTTCTCTTTGCAGAATGCGATCAAGTCTTGCTCAGTTGCAGTCTGCCCGTTCACTAAGGCGACCACCGCCTTCACTTCTTCTCCGTGGCGTTCGTGCGGGACACCGATCACTGCGGCTTCTTCGACGGCGGGATGGGCGTAAAGCACCTCTTCCACTTCCCGCGGATAAACGTTAAACCCGCCGCGCAAAATCATGTCCTTCTTGCGGTCGACGATCCAATAGCAGCCGTCTTCATCGCGGAGTCCAATGTCTCCCGAGTGAAACCATCCGCCCGCAAATGCTTCCGCAGTTGCTTCCGGGCGGTCGAGGTATCCCTTCATGATATTGTGGCCGCGGATACAGATTTCGCCGCGCTCACCTTCAGGTACGGTCTTGCCGTCGTCGTCCAAGATTGCGAGTTCGACTCCCCAAACCGGGTAACCAATCGAGCCGGCTTTGCGCAGTCGATCGAGGGTGCTGAAACTTGCAATCGGTGAAGTCTCGGAAAGCCCGTAGCCCTCTAGGATCGTCACGCCAAATTTTTTCTCGAAGTCGTTCATGACTTCGACTGGCATCGGTGCGCCGCCGGTGAGACAGATGTCGAGGCTCGACAAGTCGTAGGTTCGGTCGCCTTCGTAGTGGAGCAAGCCAAAGTACATCGTGGGAACACCGGCAAAGATATTGATGTTGTCTCGTTCGATGATCTCCATAGCCTCTCTGGCGTCGAAGCGCGGCAACAGGGTGAAGCAACCGCCAGAAGCGATGCATCCGTTCTGAACCACGACCTGACCAAACGAATGGAAGAGTGGAAGGGTTGCGAGGTAGCGCCCCTCGCCTTCGGGCACGGGAACAAGCTTCGGTGCGACGAACGCGCAGTTCATCAAGATGTTCGAATGTGTGAGTTCGGCGCCCTTCGGTTTGCCCGTCGTTCCCGACGTATAAAGGATCACCGCGGTATCGTCTGGCGAGGTGTGAGCCAAGCCTTCGATCGGCGCGCTCTTCGTCATTTCTGCAAGCGTTCCTGCACCTTCGTCACCGGCACTCACAAACGGCACGCTTGCGAGCTTGGCACCTTCGCTTCCGACGTCTCCAAAACTCGTGTGAGCAATCAAGATTTTCGCATTCGAGTCGCCCAGGAAGTAGTCGACCTCCACTGCACTCGCGAGCACATTGATGGGCACCACCGTCGCCCCCGCATAGAGAATCCCAAAGTAAGAGATCGTGAACTCGGGCACGTTGGGGATCAAGACCGCAACCTTGTCGTTCATTTCGATGCCACGTTCATGAAGCGAAGTCGCGACGCCGCGTGCGGCCGCGTCAAGTTCGCCGTAAGTCATGCTGAAGTCGCCCAAACGCAACACCGGTGAATCGGGATGGTCGGCGGCGCCAGCTTGCAGGATGGTTCCAAGATTGAGACTCATGGGGATTCCTTCTTCTATTCTGAATGACGCGCTTCTAGACGCACTTCTAAGTCACAGGCATGCGGACGGCGTGCGCCGAATGAATTTAACAGATGAACCCGAGAGAAAGCTCAGACGAAAAAGCCTTCGCCCTCGAGTCTGAGGCTGGTGCCCAATGCGTCGGCAAGGCCTTGCGGGTCGTGGGTTCGAATCATGTCCACGCCCTGACGGGCAGCATAGAGTTCGGCGGCAAGGGTCGCGGGCAAGCGCGCTGCAACCTCGCGGGGCGCGCCGGTTTCGGGCGCAGCACAAATCGCGCCCAAAAACGATTTGCGCGAGACCGAAACGAGCACACGACAGCGCACTTCACGCCGCAGCCGCGCAAGGCCCTGCAATACTTCAACCGAGGGCCCTGGATCAACGCCCAGAAAGAACCCCATGCCCGGGTCGGCGATCATCCGGCTTCGGGCAATGCCGGCGCGTTCGAGTGCACCCAAACGATCTTCAAAGAACGCTAGGACGCGATCCATCATCGGCTCCGGGCCAGCGCTTTCACGGGTCGCGGGTCCCTGCTTCTGAATCGAATGCATCACGACCAGTTCACAATCGCTCGCGGCAAGCTCATGCCACATCGCTTCGTCGTTGAACCCCTCGATGTCATTCAACATCCGGGCACCTTGAGCGATTGACCAACGTTGCGTTTCGCTTTGGAACGAATCCACACCGAACGGAACATTCTCATCGCTTAGCGTCGCAACGACCGGAGCAAGCCGTGCGATCTCTTCTTCCGCACTCACGGCTTCGGAATCGGGATGGCTCGACGCGGGGCCAAGTTCAACGATGTCAGCGCCGGCAGCAACGAGCCGCCGCGCTTGCTCGATCGCGGCAGTTGGTTCAAGAAACTCGCCGCCATCGGAAAACGAATCGCGCGTCGTGTTGAGAATGCCAACTAGGGAAGGACCCCGCTTATCACCTTGCTCCGGCATCTCTCTGAACTCCCTACGCCTGCGATTGAACGCGCAATGCGGATTGGTGGCCAGGAGCCTGACCCAAGACTCTGACGCAACAGACGTTTTCTAATCGTTTTTGGGCGCTGTGGGATAGAACGTTGCAAGAAGTTCGACTGGGTGCTGGACCAGGGCGGGCATACCCCGATCCGAAGCGCCCCGGCGCAGTTGCATCATGCACCCGGGGTTCCCACTTGTAATGACGTCCGGCGCGGCTTCCGCCAATGCGTCCATCTTGTCATCCAGAATCTCGTTCGAGAGTTCGCGCTGGGTCAGGTTATAGGTCCCCGCGGCGCCACAACATCGATCTGCGTTGGCATGCGCGACGAGCTCGACCCCGGGCACCATTTCGAGCAAGCGACGCGGCGCCGCCGCAACACCTTGGGTGTGAATCAAATGGCAGGGGTCGTCATAACAAACCCTTAGGCGCTTGCCTTTTGGAAGTGTTTTCGGAACCCGCAGGCCGACCTCATCCAAAAATTCGGTGATGTCTTTGACCTTCGCGGCAAGCGCGCGGCCGTCTTCGCCGATCCAACTTTCGGCTTCGCGGAGCGCAGTACCGCAACCCGCAGAATTCGTAACCAACGCATCTACCGAGTGCTTTGCAAAAACCGCCGCATTGTGTCGTGCGAGTCGGTGCGCGGTATCCGCGTCTCCTGAATGCGCTTGCAACGCCCCGCAACATCCTTGATCCGCAGGCACAAGTACGTCGAAACCGTTCTCTGCGAGAACGCGAACCGTTGCGCGATTCACGTCGGGAAAAATTTCGTGCATCACGCATCCGGACAAAAACGCGACGCATCCACGTTTTTCGCCCACTGCCGCCGTAAACTCGGGGAGCCGCTTGCGCTCGGCACGACTCGGGATGTCGGGCATCAAGCCGAAAGCGTGCCGCAATGATTCAGGGAGCAATGAGAGCTTGTCGAGGGTTGAAACGACGAAGCGATCAATTCCCATGCGCGATACAAAGCCAAGAAAACCGACAACGCTTCGCAGTATAAACTTCCGTGGCACAACGTGACGCAACGCAAAACGCTCAAGGATGCGCGTGCTTCCGCTGCGCAACCCGGCCGCCGTGACTTCTTCGCGCATGAGTTCGAGCATGCTTCCGTACTGCACCCCGGACGGACAGGCGGTTTCGCACGCGCGACAACCTACGCACAAGAACGCTTCTTCGGATGCCAGACCCGCTAGGGGCACGCGTTCTTCGTGCACGCCACGCATCAAGTAAATGCGGCCACGCGGTGAAGAATTCTCGCGACCTGTCGCGAGATAGGTTGGACAAGACGAAAGGCATAGACCGCAATGAATGCAGTCGAGGCTCTTCTCATAAATCTCGTCGAGACGTGGTCCGTGTGTCGTCACGCTAGATCCCACCTACAAATCGACCGGGGTTCAGGAGGCGGTCGGGATCATACTCGTGCTTAAGTCGTCGCATGATTTCGAGTTGAGACGCCGCCGTTTCGCCGAACACGTCGAATCCGCGCTTTGCCTGAGTGGGCAGCGACTCGAATACCAGCGCACCGTCACTCGCCTCGGCGGCAGATCTTGCGACTCCGACGATCTGCTTCAACTGGTTGGCACCCTCACCGAGCGCTTGCGCGTTGGGCGAAGGGAAGTCAGCAAAGACGAGGCCGAGCCCGGGGTCGACTGTTGTAAGCGCTCCCGCTTTTGCGAGCGGGCGCACGCAGGCCCCAAGCTTCGTGGGCAAGGTCGCAATACGCACACGAACACCCGAGTCTCTCGGCGGCGTGGCAAGTTCGTCGCGAACACGATCGATCCACCCAAGTGCCGGGTCACCGCTCGCGCTTTCGGGGCTTGTGCCGTGGCACTCTTTCTCGAACCACTTTGCGTCGTGGGTGCACTCTGACTCTTCACCCGCAAATTCAACGAGCAGCACCCAACTTGCGGCAAGCGAATGTTGGAGCCCGACTCGCCGGGCCACTTCCGGACTCAACAACACCGCGGCCCGCGCGCTTCCGCGGCGACTGACGGCGAGCCCTTCTTTCAATGCGGTTTCGGATTCAGAATATTCCGACACCCGAACTTCAACGGCGCGAGGCTTGGGTTGCAGACGCAACCAAGCTCCCGAAATGACCCCCAAAGTCCCCAAACTCCCGGTGTACAGCTTTGCGAGGTCGTATCCCGTGACGTTCTTCACCACACGGCCGCCACACTTCGTGAGGACGCCTGAAGCGTGAACAATTTCCAAACCCAAAACGTTGCGACGCACCGGGCCAAACGCGAGACAACGTGGGCCGTAGGCGGCCGTCGCGATTGCACCGCCAACGGTGGACCCGGCGCACCCTGCGTCAAGGGGGAGTTCCCATCCGCACTCGTGCACGACCCGGCGAACTTCGGCAAGCGAAGTGCCGCTCGAGGCTTCAACGACACCGTCGTCGGGCTCGTAGCGTCGCACCCCGGCGAGTCGTTCGGTCGAAATCACGACATTGGCTTCGGTAGGCAGGTTGCCAAACCCCATCCGCGTTCCGCCACCACGCACGAGTGCCGGCAAACCCTGCACGCTCAATTGGGTGAGCGTATGCGACAACGCTTCAGGGTCTTCCGGGGCAAGCACCGCGGCGATTGATTGTCCTTCGATCTCAAGCCCATCACTTGGAACAAATTCCGTCGCAGGCAAGGCACTACGAAGCACGTCGATCGCCGCTTCGTTCATGGAATCAGTTCCAGAAGGTCGCCCCGGGCGTTGGGGTTCGACTCAACACATGCGCGCGTCACTGGCAACACTTTGCCTGGGTTACAAACTCCGTCGGGATTAAAGGCACGACGCAATCGCAACATGGCATCCATATCGCAATCACTAAACAGCAGGCTCATGAACTCCTGCTTCTCGGTACCCACTCCATGTTCACCGGTCAGCACGCCGCCTACCGCGAGGCAAGCTTCGAGAATTTCGCGGCCGGCCTTCAACACACGATCGAGTTCGTCGGGGTCTCGCTTGTCGAAAGAAATGATGGGGTGCAGATTTCCGTCGCCGGCATGAAAGACGTTGGCGAGCACAAGCTCGTAGCGTTCACCAATTTCGCTGACTTGCTCGAGGATCTCCGGAAGATGCGCACGAGGCACAACCGCATCGTGGACGTAGAGATCGGGGGCGAGCCGGCCCATGGCACCGAACGAACCCTTACGCGCTTTCCAAAATAGGTCTCGTTCGGTTGCATCCTTCGCAATTCGAACATCGCTTGCTCCGGCGGCGCGACAGAACTTTTGCATCCGTTTCACTTGGTCGTCGAGCGCGCAACGCGCGCCGTCGAGTTCCGCCAGCAGCACCGCCCCGGCCGAACGCGGAAGCCCCGCCCGATAGACACTGTCTTCGACGACCTCGATGGTGCGCTGGTCGATAATCTCCAGGGCAGCCGGCACCAGACCGCTGCCCACAATGGCCATTACAGCACGACAAGCACTCACTACATCGGGAAAGACGCCAAGCAGTGTCTCCACCCCTTCAGGAACTTCGAGCAACTTCACCGTAATTTCGGTGACGATCCCGAGCGTGCCTTCGCTGCCGGTCACAACGCCCGTGAGGTCGTATCCAGGAGCGAACCCCGAATCGTGCCCGAGTCGCAGAAGCTCGCCGTCGGGCATCACGAACTCAACGCCAAGAATATTGTCGGTGGTGGCGCCGTATTTCAGGGTGTGAGGGCCCCCGGAATTTTCGGCGACGTTGCCTCCGATGGTGCAGACCTGCTGGCTCGACGGATCGGGGGCGTAGTACAGGCCATGCTTCGCGACGGCCTTCGAAAGATTTAAATTCACCAGTCCCGGTTGAACCCGCGCGATCCGGTTCTCGACGTCGACTTCAAGAATTTTCTTCATGCGCGAGGTTTCAATCACAACTGCGTTCGACTTTGCGTGGGCGCCGCCCGAAAGCCCTGTTCCCGCACCACGCGGAACAAAGGGGCTGTCGTGTTCGCGGCAGGCCTTCACGATCTGCACGACTTCATCGGTGTTGGCGGGCAAAACCACAACGGAGGGCAGCTGGGGATCCAGAGTCAATCCGTCGCACTCGTAAACGAAGAGTTCTTCTGGGCGGGACAAGCAAGCGGGCTCGCCCACGATCTCGCGCAGCCGATCGATCAGGTCACTCATAAACCGTGGGCCTTTGGGCCAACGCACGCGTATGCGGGGGTAGTGGCTTCGCAGCAGTGCCGGGGGAGGTCCATGCTCGGAACCATAGGCAAGATGACTCAGAGCCCGCCAGACACCCGAACGGTTCTAACGCAGGAACTACCGCGACCAAACCACAATAAAACCAGCCACGGGCTCGAACTACGCGAGTCCGAGACGCTCCATGTCCTCTTCGTCGAGACCGAGGTAGTGACCAATTTCGTGACGCACGGTGATCTGAAGCTGTTCGATCAGTTCCTCGTGGTCTCGGCACACCTTGATGTGGTTCTTCACGAAGATCATGACCCGGTCAAGATCGAGTGCTTGCGACGTCGTCGACGCTTCAGTTCGAGGCGAACCTACAAACAAACCCAAAACTTGGGGCGACACGTTTTCCGCGGCAATCAACTCTCGCGACGGTAAGTCTTCAACGAGTATGGGTACGTCGGCGATGTAGTCGCGAATGGAACGCGGGAGATTGTCGATCGCGGTCGCGACTGCTTGTTCAAATTCTTGGGTCGAAATTTCGAGCGGCAGTGGGTAGTGGTGCGGATCGAGGGCATTCGCGCGGGCAAAGGCCTCGGTCGCGTGTTCCGCATCGAGCCTTTCGAGCACGAGCCCCAGGTAGTAGATCACGTGTGCAGAGTCCGGGTCGAGCGACACCGTATGCTCAAGCACGCGCTGCGCCTCTTCGTAGCGGCCGAGCTCAAACAAGAGCTGGCCTTCGAACGCGCTGTAGACGGGCTGCATCCCCACCGCCTTGTTCGCGCGCCGGACGAGAAAGATCGCACCCTCCAGATCGTCGACGTAAAAGAGAGCCTTTGACTTGAGGTAGTAGACCTCGGCCTGTACCGAAGTTTCGGGGCGCGGGAATTCTGCGCGACCACTGAGAAGCTCGTCGCAGCGTTCGAGGGCAGACTCGTACGCCGCCAACTCTTCGATCATGAGTTCGATGCGATTCAGGTGCGCCGCAGTAAATTTTGGATCGGCGAGGATTGCGCGCTCGAATTCGTGCGCGGCTTCGTCGATTCGGCCCTCATCCCAAAGGATTTCGCCACGGCCGTTGTGGGCCTCTGCACCCGCTGGGTACGCACGAAGCGCTTCGTCAAGCCAAGCGAGCGCCTCGTCCATGCGTCCGCGATGGGAAGCCTCCATGGCCTGGTCCAAGCAATCCCAGTATCTGTCCTTGTCGTTTCGCATCGGGCTTCCACCGGGCAGAACCTGTGGCCAGGGACCACACACAGGCGTGGGGTCGCTTTCATGAGATGCACGATAGCAAACCCTGGGCCCCGAAATCCTTCTCTTTCACGCCAGAAATCCGCAGTTTGGACCCGGTTCCATTGCGTTTTTTCATGGGGAAGGCGGCCGGGCTGCCGTTCTCGATGTCTCAGCGACGCCGACTGTTTGAATGAATCCAGGACATCCAGATCGAGCCTTGCCCTCAGCTCCCCACGTACGGCTCAACTTTCTAGCGTCGTTGGATCCGCGTTGGGCGCGTGCGCCTTGTGCCGCGCAGTCTCCAAGCGTCGCGTTTTAACCCTACGCACCGGGGATCGCGTAACCGTCCCCAAACGTTCGGCCCGAGAAGTACTTGCCGAGCTTTGCGTCGAGCTTGTCCGTCGTCCATGTTCCTTCATTCTGGAATTGGCTTTCGGCCGTGGTGATGTCGGGGCGGCCTACCACCGTGATGTTCTCTCCGCAGCAAGTAAACACCTGGCCAGAGATGTTCGCGGCGTTGGGCGAAGCCAAGTACGCGACAAACGGAGCCGTGTTTGCGGGATCGAACTGATCGAAGCCTTCTTCCGGCTTCGCGAACATCTGAGAGAGCATGCCGCCGGTGTCCGTCATGCGCGTCCGTGCTCGCGGACAAATTACGTTGGCCGTAACGCCGTACTTCATCACGGCAAAACCCGTGGACAATGTGAGCGCGGTAATGCCCGCCTTGCCGGCCGCGTAGTTGGGTTGCCCGACGGAGCAGTAAAGGAAGGCTTCGGACGAAGTCCCGATAATACGACCGTAAACCGGGCCGCCATCTCGCTTCGCCTTCTCGCGCCAGTACATCGATGCAAACTTGAGCGAACAGAAGCTGCCCTTTACATGGACGCGAAGCACGCTGTCGAAGTCCTCTTCGTCCATGTTGAAGATCATCTTGTCGCGGCAGAAGCCGGCGTTGTTGACCAAAATATTCAAATCGCCGTAGGTATCGATGGCGGCCTGGATCATGGCCTGGGAATCGTTCCAGTCCGCGACGTCGCCAAAGTGCGCAACGGCCTCGCCGCCCGCGGAGCGAATCTCTTCAACGACCGCGTCCGCGGCGTTGGTGTCGCGTCCGCTCCCGTCACCGGAAACACCGAGGTCGTTCACAACGACGCGCGCGCCCTGGCGTGCAAGTTCGAGTGCTTCTTCGCGCCCGAGTCCTCGAGCTGCGCCTGTTACGATCGCGACCTTTCCGTCCAACGTCATATATATCTCCGGACAACCCGGCAAATACCGGGACGTCAGCCTAAATGGATTGATCCGCGCTTCGGTGTTCCTGCGTGCGAAACCGTTGAGCGGGCTTTGATACCGGAGTCGAAGACCCTGAGCGTGTCGACTAGACGCGCTCGATGATGGTTCCGGTTCCGACCGCGGCGCCGCAGCACATCGTGATGAGTGCGGTGTTCTTGTCCTGGCGCTCAAGTTCGTGGAGTGCCGTGATGATCAAGCGTGAGCCCGTCGCACCGACCGGGTGCCCGAGTGCGATCGCACCGCCATTGACATTCACGCGACTTTCGTCTGCGCCACAAACCTGCAGCCACGAAAGCACAACCGATGCAAACGCTTCGTTGACTTCGAATAGGTCGATGTCGTTGATCGCCATACCGCTCTTCTTAAGCAGTGCCTGGGTGGCGTCTACGGGACCGTCGAGCAGGAAGTAGGGATCGGCGCCCACGACGACATCGGTGATGATACGCGCACGAGGCTTGAGGCCGAGTTCCTTGGCCTTTTCAGCCGTCATCCAAAGCACCGCGGCCGAGCCGTCAGAAATCTGCGACGAGTTGCCCGCCGTGTGCATGCAGCCCGGCACGACTTCGCGAAGTTGGCCGAGCCCTTCGAGGGTACTGGCGCGAATGCCCTGGTCGGCTTCCACGAGCCGGGTTTCACCGGTGAGGTTGCCTTCTTCATCGAGCACCGGAGCGTTGATGGGCAGGATCTCGTTCTTAAAGCGACCTTCGTCGCGCGCCTGGGTGGCGAGTTGCTGCGAGCGAAGCCCCCACGCATCGACGTCCTTGCGCGTGATCCCGCGCTTTTCTGCGATGCGCTCGGCTGCAGTGAATTGTTCGGGAGACATGTCCCAAGACCAGCCCTGCTCTTCGTACGGGATGAAATAACCCGCGCCGTTCATCACGATGGCGCCATGGCCGACGCGACTCATCACTTCTACGCCGCACGCGATGCCGCAGTCGATGCTTCCGACTTCCGTCAGGGCGCGAACCAAGTGGTTGGCCTGCTGACCCGAACCACACTGGGTGTCGATCGTCGTTCCGCCGCCAGCCCAACCTTTGTTTCGGTTCAACCAAGCAATACGCGTCGCATTGCCGGCCTGCTCACCCGCCTGGGTGACACAGCCACCGATCACCTGCTCAACGAGGGCCGGATCAATGCCGGCCTTTTCGATGACGCCGTCGAGCACAGTCCCAAACAATTGCGCGGGATGGAAACCGCTTAGATCCCCCTTGATCTTCTTGCCTCGGGCAATGGGGGTTCGCAGTGCTTCGACGATGACAGCTTCGGCCATGAGAGGTTCTCCTGTTCTGAAGGGCGATCAATGGGGCGATCGATGAAGGTCGGTCGGGTCCGGCTGCATGCTCGGACCCAGTTGGTGAGTTACGTCTCACCGGGTCTTAGGAGGGTCAGAGATGACCCCGTCGAGCAAAGGCTCGAAAATCGATCTGATTGATTCGGAGCTTGGCGCGGCTTTTTGGGCGGGACGACCACGCCCAAGGTCTTGCCCGAATCGGCGCCGAGTCTAGCCCGGAATGAGGCCATGGCACCAAATGCGAGCGTGCCGCGAGCAAGAATTTCGGTTTCGAATCGCCCGTCGCGCCTGCGGCCATTCCGTGCCGTGCAATACCGTGGCACCTGCGCCGCAAGCCACTGAAATTCATACTCATTCACCGCGCACCATGCCCAGCGAGTCCAACGCACACCGCAGCCATTGGCGCTCCGCGGCAACCCCACTGAGCGGTACGGACCCGGTCGGACAGTGCCGGCCCGATCCGAACCGCGACAGTTTGGTAGGCCCTCCAGGATTTGAACCAGGGACTACCCGGTTATGAGCCGGGTGCTCTAACCGCTGAGCTAAGGGCCCGTGCTCAAGACTCTACCACGGTCGTCGCCGCAATCGATCTCGGCCTGCGATTTGATTTCCAGTTTTGTGGAAACGCAAGGCGGCAATCGACACGCTCGATTTGTTGTCGCAGTCATCCGAAGCTGACATAATCGCCAACATGACAAGCGAAGCCGCCACGCGCCCACACTGCATCGCTGTCATTGGGGGCGCGGTCTCTGGAGCAGAAGTTGCAGGACGACTTGCCAACAAAGGCATCTCAGTCGCTGTATTCGAACAAAACCCACGGCCATTCGGCAAGATCGAAGACGGCCTTCCTCGCTGGCACCACAAGCTAAGGGAAAAGGAATACCGCGCGATCGGCGCCAAACTTTCTCACCCCAACATCTTCTACGTGCCCAATACCGAAGTGGGCCGCGACGTTGGTTTTGCCGAACTGTGCAACGACTGGGGGTTTAGCTCCGTCATCCTCGCGAACGGCGCTTGGCGAGATCGCCCGGTGCAGCTCGACGGCGCGGAAGACGTCGAGGGCAAAGGGCTCACCTACCAGAACCCATTCGTCACCTGGTGGAACCATCTCGATGAAGCGGGCGCCGACCCCAGCTTGTTCGATGTAAAAGACGACACCCTCGTCCTCGGTGGCGGACTTGCGTCGATCGACGTCGCCAAGATCGTGATGCTTGAGACGACTCGCGCAAAGCTGCTTGAACGCGGCATCGATGTCGACGTCATCACCCTAGAAGTGAAAGGCATCCCGAAGATCCTCGAAGGCCATGGACTCACCGTTAGCGACTTGGGTCTTAAGGGTTGTACAATTTTTTACCGCCGTCGCGTCGAAGACATGCCGGTGGTCACGATCCCAGATGGCGCCACCCCGGAACGCGAAGCCAAGGTTCGGGCGAGTCGTCAGACCTTGATCGACAAAGCGATCCGAAAATACGGCTTCAAAATTCAAGAACTCGCGGTCGCCGACTCTCTAATTATAGAAGACGGTCAACTCGCGGGTCTTGTTTTCCGGCGCACGAAGGTAGAAGGCAATCGCGTTGTCTCAACCGACGAAACTTTCGAACGACGCGGAGCCGCCGTCATCAGTTCGATCGGCAGCATCCCACAGCCCATTCCCGAAATCGAAATGAACGGTGAACTCTACGACTTCGCGGACTGGGACACGGGCCGCCTGAATGGTTACCCGACTGTGTTTTCTGTCGGCAATGTCGTTACGGGAAAGGGCAATATCGTGGCATCGCGAAAACATGCCGAGCGTGTGACCACTGCGGCGATCGAAATTTTTCTCGGAGTAAACGAAAACCCCGAAGCGTCGCGCGAAGACCTCGCAAGCCCTGCCGCCGCCCAGGCAGCACAAATCGCAAAGGACGTAGTGGCGCAGCTTGCTTTACGACCCGAGCCCAGTGAATCGGCACGCAAAGCAACTCTCGAACGTGTCGCCGTGCGCCAACGCGAAGTCAATTACAGCAACGACTTCAACACTTGGCTAGAACTCGTCGCGCCAAAACCCGCTTAAGCGAACGTCTTCGTGTTCGTCGTTAAGGAAGCGGCGGAGTGCGCATCTGCGGCGCGATCCGTTGTCGCGAACGATCTACGAGCCACAGGATTCGCAGCGGGGATCGCTCGATTCAACTTGCGCGCTATCGCAGCGACAGTTGACGTGTGGTTCCGCAACGTCGGTAACGTCGTATTGGGTATGACCGTCTTGGCAAGCGATCAGAAGCACGCGCACGACTCGATAACAATCGCGACGACTCCGGAGTTCCGCCTTGCAAGGCAATGCCGCCTCGACGCAGAGCAGTCTCGAAAAGTCGTCCATTGCCTAATGAGGCTCTCTTCTCGATGCCTTGACCGCAAGCCGAGGGGCGCCCGCAACGCATTTCAGGAGCGTCCGACTCACGTGCAAGTCAATGGAAAGAGGACCGCCTTCTGCGGATGTTTCGCGGGGCCCCGAAACTAGGAGCGCGGGGTGTAGCCCCACGATGGGTTCTTCTAAGCTCAGACTTCCAGGTAACGTGCGCGCGGACGCGTGCGAACAAGCGGAGAAGTTCGTGGACGTAAAAGATTTGACCGGACAAGGTGCGGTTGTCACTGGTGCGGCGCGCGGCATTGGCCTCGCGATCGCACACCGCCTCCATCGCGCCGGAGCCAAGGTCGCGATGCTTGATCGAAAAGAAAGTGACCTCCACAAAGCGGCCGCGCCGCTTGGCGGCATCGCGATCGAAGTCGACGTACGCGATTCCGCCGCGGTCGAAGAGGCGATCCAGGCCGCGCACGAACGACTCGAGCGGCTGTCCATCCTCGTCAACAACGCCGGCATGGGGATGCTTCAACCCCTGCACGAGTACACCGACAAACAGTGGGACGACATTCTTGCTGTAAATTTAAGTGGCACCTTTTACGCAATGCGAAGCGCGATTCCTTTCATGCTCGAAAGCGGCGGCGGTGCGATCGTGAACAACGCCTCCGTGAGTGCCAGTAGCCCTACTCGCGGCGAGCTCCCCTATTCCGCCGCGAAAGCGGGCGTCATAGCGCTGACCCATGGTGCCGCTCAAGAGTACGGACCGACGATTCGCGTCAACGCGATATCACCGGGTGTTGTGCGCACCCCCATGACCGAACTCTTATATTCGAATGCCGAAATCCTGGAACCGGTCGAGCGCTCAACGCCGCTGCAACGCACAGGTGACGTTGAAGAGATTGCAGACGTTGTCCACTTTCTCTGTTCGGATGCATCGCGCTTCGTCACGGGACAAAACATCGTCATCGACGG
>JASDVE010000287.1:0-14241 GCA_041891195.1 Myxococcota bacterium
CATCATCATCTTCGATCACCAACGACTTAGTTGTGAACGACGTACTGATGATCGAATTGGTGGTACGGCAAGACGACGGTTTTCGGGGCTCCGGTCTTCCAATGCAGCGTCGTCATCAAAAGGCACGGTCGCTCCCGCATCCCTCCTGCCTTCGCATAGATGCGGTTGACGAGCGAATAACCCGTCAAGCGAACCAAGGCTTTGTCGACAGGGAGACAAGCGGGGTAAAGTGTGAGGAAGACGAGTCGTTGATATAACTTGCTGGGCTTCGGCATCGTGTGCTCCTGCGTGTCTCAGAAACCTGGCATTGCGACCTCAGCGAAGCCCGCCGCTGACCCAATCAAAATGACTGCTAGCTCGCGGTTTCGGCCGTCACGCGCGCAATGCTCGGGTGCTTGGCGAGTCGCTCTAGCAAATCGGAAATGCGCGGGTGGTCGGCGAGCAAGTTCATGTCAAGCACGTTCTTTGCGAGCATGGTCGCCAAGCCGAAGGTGTAGTGGGTGTAGAGGTCAGCCAATGTAAATTCAGACCCCGCTGCGTAGGGCTTGCAGACGAAGAGACGTTCGACGGCAACCATTCCCTTCGCGAGGTCGGCTTTGACCTGGCTCTTCGTCTCGTCGCTGACCGGCTTGTTGAACAGCAGTTCCGGGAGGCAGCGTCGCGCCACCAGCTCGATGTCGAGCTTGAGGTGGTTCGAGAGTTCGAGAACCTTGCCCGCCGCGAACGGATCACTTGGCAACATGGCGGGTTCGGGTTGTAGCCTTTCGAGGTATGCGGCGATGGCCATCGACTCGGACATGAATTGCCCGTCGACTTCGATCGAAGGCATCTTGCCCATCGGGGAACGCTGCAGGTAGTCGTCCTTTTGTGACGGGGGCGCTTTGACTTCTTCGAACTCAACTCCCTTTTCGATCAGGAGCGCCTTCGTAAGACTGTAGTAGTTGCTCATTTTGAGGCCGTAGAGTTTGATCATGTTTCCTCCCGTCCGAATGGATAGATTGGTGTCGGGTTTTGGTTGCGGTTGCGGTTGCGGTTGTGGTTGTGGTTGTGGTGACGCCTGAGGTTAGAGCTGCTGGACATTTTATGCCGCCCACACATTCATCGTTTTTTGACGCGGTAGAGGACGCGTCCGGCAATCGTTATATTGGGGCGATGTTGCCTTCCGGAGTTCGTTCGCTTCTTTTGAGGTCACACGTTGTTGCGTTTTCGCTTGTCGCGCTGATGGCAGTCGTGGGGTTGTCCTGCAAAAGCGGGGAGGGTTCGGACGCTTCCGGGTCGAGCGAGGTTCCGCCCCTGGACCTTGCAACCGTGTCCACAGATCTTATTCGTGTGCACGGTTCGACGGGCAACGGGAGTGTGGGGGTCCCGGTAGCTGGGGGCCACGACATCGACGGCGACACCCACCGCGACATCGCATTTGCGGCGATGCGCGCGACGGCTTTGGGCCGCATGGAAGCCGGCGAAGTGTTTCTGGTCTTTGGCGATGGCACGATCGGCGGCCCCGCTCTCGACACCGGGGTGCGCGACGCCCGCATTCTTCACTTCTTGGGTTCGGCGGCGTACGAACATACCGGCAGCGAGATCTGGATGGATGACGTGACCGGCGACGGAGTCGGCGACCTCTTGATCGCGAGCCAGAATTACGACGCCTCAGTCTCCCGCGTGGGGGTCGGCTCGGTGTCCATTGTGGTTGGGGGGCCGGTGCTCAGGACCCATGCAGCAAGCGAGGTTCCAATCGACTTGGCAGCGCCGCCGATGGGCATCACGATCACCACGTTAATCGGCGCCGAGCCTCGGGGAAGGCTCGGGATCTGGCTTCGAACAGGCGACGTGACAGGGGATGGTGTTGCCGATTTGTTGATCGGTGCAGATCAGGAAGCGTCAACCGGCGACACGCACAGTGGCGCCGTTTATTTGGTGCGCGGAGGAGAACATCTTGCCGCGGGAACTCCGATCGATTTAATTGACTTCGGAACCACAGCCATTGCGGGTCATATCGCAAAGGTGATCCCACCCGCCGTCGGCTCTGGACACTTTCACTTTGGGGCGACGTGCCAGCTGGCGGATCTGGATGGGAATGGCCGTGCCGAAGTGCTGGTCGGCGCGACGATCAACCGTGCGGGCGCAGCCCTTGAAGCCGCGCCCACTGGAAATTTCGCCCACAGCAGTGGGGGCGCCCCAGATGGCGCGTTGTACATCGCGTGGGATGACAACTTCCTCGACGATGAAAACTCCGCCGACCCCGTTTGGACTCCGGGGTACGAGTTTGCGATGGATGCGGCGCTCGGCAGCACGAGTGTTGTGCGCGGTGGTGAAGCGAACATTTCATTCGGCGAGGAAATCCTTGGAGGGCTCGACTTCGACGACGATGGCACCGCAGACTTGTTCGTCGGCGACATCGTGGGGGACCTGTCACCGGGGAGATCGCGCAGTGCATCGGGGAGCGGTCACCTGCTCTATAACGCAGCGTCTTTGAAGGACGCAGATGAGTTCACCTTGGATGCGCCCCCAGATGGCTTTACGATGACGACGTTTATTGGTCCAGAAGCGGGAGACATCGCGTCGGACACTGCGCTTCAGGGGGACTTCGATGGAGACGGCTTGCCCGACATCGCATTCAGTTCGCCACACGGTTCACCGCGGGGCCGAGAGGAAGCTGGCATCGTGCATATCGCGCACGGGCAAGTTGGGGTCTTCCCCGAAGTCGTAGATCTACGGGACGGCAATGAACCGGATGCTTCCGAAATTCGGCTCACAGAAATTCAAGGCGTAAAACCGCATGACGTTCTTTGTTACAGCGCGGCGGCGTCCGACCACGACAGAGACGGGATCGACGATTTGGTGGTCAATGAAATGTTGGGGGACGGTCTTCAGCCCGGAACCGAGAACGCTGGAAACCTCATCGTGATCAGCGGAAAACTGGTCCAAGACTTGTATTGAGTTTGCCGACCGTTTAGAGGTTCGCCTCGGGCATCTCGACCTGGATCTGGGTGAGCCCGCCGTTGACGCCATAGATTTCGCCGGTGACATAGCTTGCCGCCGGAGAAGCCAGGTACAACGCGCAAGCCGCGATGTCTTCAACCTTGCCGAGTCTCTTCATCGGAGTCTTGGCCAGCATCTGCTGTTCGAAGGCGTCAGTCATGAAGCCCTCGAGGGCTTCGGTGAGAATCGAGCCGACTGCGATGCCGTTCACGCGAACCTTGGGCGCAAAGTCTTGCGCGAGGTTCTTGGTCAAGAATGAGAGCGCTGCTTTGGCCACGCCGTAGGCGGCGAAGCCCCGAGCGTTGAAGCGACCGGCAACTGACGAGATGTTCACAATGGCACCGCCGCCTGCGGTTTCGACCATCTTGGGAACGCAGAGCCGCGTCATCGCGAGTGCAGTCGTGACGTTAAACCGAAAGCAGGCATCGAATTCAGATTCAGTGGTGTCGAGGGTCGCTTTAGGAGGCCACCCTCCGGCGTTGTTTACGAGGATATCAACGCGTCCGAACTCCTCGACCGTCTTTGCGACGAGGGCTTCGCGCTGCTCCGCTGGAAGCACGTCACAAGGAACAACCAACGCCCGTTGTCCGCGTTCGCGAATCTTTTCGGCGGTCGCTTCTAGCTGTGAAACGGTGAGGGCAGAAACCACAACGTCTGCGCCCGCATCGGCGTACGCGAGTGCGGTGCCAGCACCGATGCCGCGGCCGGAGCCCGTCACGATTGCAACTTGACCATCGAGGCGGAATGAATCGAGGATATTGGCCATGGCGTGTCTCCAATTGGATTGAGGGATGATCGGGGCGGCGCGTTGGTGTTTGTATGTCGGCGCCAAGTTTGAGTTGAAAAAGAGCATTACACCAGCCACGGCACCGGTTCCAACTCGCAATAGACAGGCGCAGTGGTCGGTGAACAATGACGGTCGGGACAAATGTGGAGACCATTATGATTGGCAGCATTGATCATGCACTCGAGTTTGCCTGCTCGGGGCGATGATCTCGCAATATCGCCGCTACCACGAAACGCGCCGCAGTCGGCTGATTGATCGCCAGGCCTTGCTTCCTCGCCAGCAAAATTCCACGCAGTGATCTTCCTCAAGCGCGCGGGCACAAACGATGTGATCGAAAACGTGCGTGCAGCGCCGCAGCGCACGCCGTGTTTCCAATGGCTCTGCTGTTTTGCGCATTGGCGACATGCTTCGCTTTGCCCCTGCGAAGCGAGACGCTTGGCGACGCTCGCATTTGCTCCGGCGTCTGGCAGTAATTGCACTATTAGTGCAATATGTCTGCAACGCGCATTGAGGGAGCAAACAAGATGGCGACTGCAGGGCTGGGCGAAGGCGACGCAACGCATGATGGGGCAGGACTGGGGTTCGACCCGGATGCACTGCGTGAAAGGTATCGACTCGAGCGCGAAAAACGTTTGCGGGAAGACGGCAACGAGCAGTACGTCGAAGTCAAAGGTGACTTTGCACACTTCCTCGACGACCCGTACGCCGAGCCGGGCTACGAACGCGAACCGCTTACGGACCGCGTTGAAGTCCTGGTCGTCGGAGGCGGTTTCGGTGGTTTGCTCGCCGGCGCGCGACTGCGTCAGGCGGGTATCGAAGACATTCGCTTCATCGACCCGGCCGCCGACTTTGGTGGCACCTGGTACTGGAATCGATACCCCGGCATCGCATGCGACATCGAGTCGTACACGTACTTGCCTCTGCTAGAAGAGCTCGGTTTCGTTCCCAAGGAGAAGTACTCGTTTGGCCGCGAGATCTTGGATCACTCCCAGGAAATCGCGAAACACTTTGATCTCTACCGCGACGTTTGTTTTCAGACGCGCGCCGAATCGTTCGACTGGGACGAAGACGAAGGCTGTTGGATCGTCTCCACCAACCGCGGCGACCGTATGAAGGCGCGTTTCGTCTGCCTCGCGACCGGGCCACTCAATCGTCCGAAGTTGCCGGGGATCCCCGGAATCGAAGAATTTAAGGGCCACACCTTTCATGCAAGTCGCTGGGACTACAAATACACAGGAGGCGATTCCGAAGGCAACCTTACGGGTCTCAAGGGAAAGCGTGTTGGCATCATCGGGACCGGCGCGACTTCGGTGCAGAGCGTTCCGCACTTGGGCGAATGGGCAGACGAACTCTATGTTTTTCAGCGGACACCCTCGTCGATCGACGTCAAACAGAATCCGGCGACCGACCCAGAATGGGTAAAAGAGCTGAAGCCGGGCTGGCATCAGCACCGGATGGACAACTTCAATAATCAAGTGTCTGGTGTTCCCCAGGCCGTAGATCTGATCAACGACGGATGGACTGACCTCATCGGGAAGCTCTTGACTGGAATTCAATCAGGTCGATCCAAGGACCTCACGCCGGAGGGGATCGCGAAGGCAGTTGAAGTGGCTGACTTCGAAAAAATGGAAGAAATCCGTGCAAGGGTCGAGTCCGTCGTCGACGACCCGGAAACCGCCGAAGCCCTCAAGCCGTACTACCGGCAATTTTGCAAGCGTCCGTGCTTCCACAATGAATACCTGGAAGCGTTCAACAGGCCCAACGTCAACTTGGTTGACACCAAGGGGCAGGGGGTAACCCAGATCACGAAGAAGGGTGTTGTCGCCGACGGCAAGGAATATGAGCTCGACTGTTTGATCTATGCGAGCGGCTTTGAGGTTGGCACCGATTTTTCGCGCAGAGGTGGTTTCGATCTCCGTGGACGCGACGGCGAGACCTTGACAGAAAAGTGGGAGGACGGAGTTCGCACCCTGCACGGGATGCACGTCAACGGTTTTCCCAACTGCTTTATTATGAGCAACTCGCAGTCGGGCTTCACTGCGAATTATCCTCACTTGCTTGATCAGCAAGCGCAACACATCGCTTACATCCTCAAGGCCGCGGGCGAGAAATCTCTTCGCCGCGTTGAAGTGAGTGAGAAGGGCGAAGACGCTTGGGTGCAGCATTGCCTGAAACAGGCGACAACGCGTGCGGACTTTCTCGAGAGCTGCACCCCTGGCTACTACAACAACGAAGGCAAGACTTCAGAGTTGAGCACCCAGAACGGCTTCTATGGTGGAGGCTCAATCGACTTCTTTAAAATTCTGTCTGCGTGGCGCGAGAGCGGTGAGCTTGACGGGTTGGAAGTCAGTTAGGCCGTGCCGCAGGTGAGCGCAGTCGATGGACGTCTGTCGCGAACGGTGCGTTCGCGGCTTGCGATCTGTGAAGCGTGCTTGGATCTTGTGCAAGAGGGCACGCTGCAACCCAGTGCAGACGAAATCGCTGCGCGTGCTGGGGTTTCTCGGCGTTCGGTGTTCAATCACTTCGCGGACCTCGCCGAACTCTACGATGCCGTCGTGGAAGTCGGGATGCAGCGGTGTGAGCCGCTGCTCGAGAAGATTAGCGACGACGCACCGGTGCATGACCGGGTGAAACGTCTGATCGAGGTGCGGGCGAAGTTTTTGGAAGCGACGTCATCGTTTGCTCGCGCGCTAACGGCCCAGTCCCTTGTTGGGACCGCGGCGGATCAGGCGATTCGCGTTTCACGCGACGCACTTCGCATCAACTGCCAGGAAATCGAGCGATTGTTCCAACGTGAAATCGGGGACTTGCCTGCGCAAGATCACTTCGAAGTTGTTGAGTCGCTGTCGGCAGCTCTGAGCCCGGTGCAGTGGGGATACCTGCGTCGGAGTCGTCAGCATTCCATCACCCGTTCGCGTGCAATCGTGGCGCGAACGCTCATCGCAGTGCTAAGAGACGCGGGCGTTGACGTCTAGCTAGGCGCGTTAGATCCTTGCGAAGTACTTGACCCGGTTCGGCTGTTGGCGCGATCACAATAAAGGGAGTTTGAAATGGCAATCGAAAAGCAGGTGGTTCGCTACGGACCGATGGAACAGTTTATTCCAGAAGGTGTGCGTTCTGGTGACTTGCTCACGCTGTCGGGGCAGGTCAGCCTTGATGCCTCGGGTGCGGTCGTCGGCGAAGGCGATATCGCCGCACAAGTTGTCCAAGCCTACAAGAACGTAAAAGAAGTCCTGAGCCACTTCGATGCAACCATGGACAACATTGTTGACGAAATGTGGCTCGTGACCGACATCTCGAACGTGATGGCCAGCATGGGAACGGTTTGGCCGCTACGCGCAGAAGCCTACGGTGTTGCAAACCCTGACGTGTCGCAGACCCTCGTTCAGGTTGGCGGGCTCGCGATGCCGGGTTTGGTGATCGAAGTGAAATGCATCGCGCGAGTTTGATCTAAGCGAATGCAGATACCGCGACCCGAAACGTCGCGCTTACCAGTGCCTTGAAAACTGTCGGGATCTGTTCGCGAGGGACATGAAAACCTGTGAAGTGATCGAAAGCGTGATGCGGAATGAACGGTTTCACGGCGCCTATCGCCATGATCAACTCGAGTGTTGGACGACGGAAGGCTTTGGTGAACAGGTCAAAGTGGCACGTCGATGGGCGGAGCCACTCGAGGCCTTGGCGTTTCGCAATCCAAGTGTTTCGTTCGGCATGACGTTGCCGCGGAGCATTTTTAAGCGTTTGGTGTCGCCCTCGCTCATGGGTCGATCTTCGAAGGTTCGAACTCTTCTCTTCGGTTTCGATCCTGCATCGATTTAAAATGCACCGATGCGAAGTTACGCGGTCAAGTGAGATAGCGCGGCGGTGGCAAGCGAGAGTGTCAGGAAAAAGCCGCAGACATCGGTCACCGTGGTCAACATCGGACCCGATGCAAGTGCGGGGTCATAACCTAAACGTCGCACCAATAGGGGCACCGATCCGCCAATGCAGACGGCGACAACAGTGTTGAGCGCAAGTGCGGAGCCCACAACGAGCCCCAAGGCCACGCTGTCCTTCCACAACCACGCCAGCACGCCAAGGATCGCCCCGAGTACGACTCCGTTAATCAGGCCAACGATCGACTCCTTCGCAATGACGCGTCGATATTCCTTTGGCCGAATCAAGCCGAGTGATAATTCGCGCAAGCTGACCGCGACCGATTGATTCCCCGAACAACCACTCATGTCGGAAATAATGGGGAGGAAAACGGCGAGTGCGATCACGGCTTGAAGCGTTTCTTCGTAGAGTGCAATGACGCTGGCAGCCGTCACGTTGAGGACGATATTGATTGAAAGCCAGGCGAGCCTGCGTGAAGACCTGACGACGGTGGGCATCGAACGAAGTTCTTCACCGCCAACAATGCCGCGAGAGTTTCGTTCTTGTTCATGGGCTTCGTCGAGGCGCAGCTCATCGATATCTTCCCGCAGCAATGCGCCCACAAGGGTTTTGTCTTTGGAGACAACGGGTACCGCGATGTAGTCGTATTCGTCGAAGAGTTCAAACACTTCGCTCATGCGTGCGTCTGCCTGGACTTTGACTGGCGTATTCACCATGCAGGACGCGATGGATCGATTGGGCCTCGCGAGAAGAAGCTCACGCAGTGGAACCACACCCGCGAGTGCGCCCGCTTGGTCCACGGCATATACGTACTGGACCACGTAGTCTGCATACTGTTCTACATTTGCACGCATTTCGTCGATCACGTCTTGCACTGACCGAGTCGACCGAACAGCCAAGTACTCTGTGATCATTCGCCCACCCGCGGTGTCCTCTGAATACTCGAGCAAGCCGCGAACTGAGTCTGCAGCCAGGGGCGGGGTGTGATCGAGGATCGCCTTTGCGCTTTCAGGTTCAATGTGACGTAGCAGCTTGGCTTGATCATCACTCGCAAGCTCTTCAAGAATCTCGGCGGCATTGTCCGGTGTGAGGTCTTCAAACGCCTCAGCCGCCAGCAGTTCCGGCATCTCTTCGATGAGGTCGGCCGCATACTCAGGGTGTACAAGGCCAAGTAACTCACTGAGGGCCTCGGCCGTGAGACGCCCGAGGTCGTGGACGCGGCCGGTTTCGGAAAGCTGTTTCAAGTACGCTTCGATTGCCGGCGCATCGCAGCGTTCGATCCATCCGGCAAGCTGCTTCCAATCGGAATCCGGCGTCGTGGTTTTGCTGTGCTCCGCTTGGCTCGGACTCATGGGTTGCTCGATTCTATTGCGTGGTGGATGTGGCCTGCGTGGGGAGAGCTTACGAACTGAATCGCCTTCTCGCCCATTTCCGGTGCGAGTTCGCGCCGGAAATGGGGGATGGGTTTCAAGTCGTGAGCGACTTCTTATTGGACTGGTCGGCGAACTGCTAGGGTTTCGCGTCTTCGCTTCACCGCCCAGTGGTCCGGTACCACGATCCGACGTTCGCGCACCCGACGAACGGCCAAAGGAAACTCAATTGACCCGTACCGAGATCGTATTGACTGCTCTGGCGTTTCTTATCGGCCTGTCCAGCTCCGTCCAAGCCGAAGAAAAAATGACCGAAGAGCAGGTTCAGCAGTGGTTCGCAAAATTCACGGAGAGCCTCGACCCACAGCGGGGAGAAACGACGGTCCCCGGTGCAAGCGCCCAGTTCCGTCTGGGCGATGAATTCGCTTTCCTCGACGCCGCTGACACCCGGCGCTTGCTTGAAGAAGCCTGGGGCAATCCGCCAGACCCATCCGTGCTGGGCGCAATCATTCCGTACGACTTCGATCCGATCGGAACCAGCGCGTGGGCCGTGATCGTGGAATACGAAGAAGACGGTTACGTTGAAGACGGAGATGCGGCGGAGATCAATTACGATGAACTATTGGCTTCCATGCAAGAAGAAACAAGCGCATCGAACTCCGCGCGCATCGAGGCCGGTTATTCGGGGCTCGAACTGATCGGATGGGCTGAGCCGCCGTACTATGACCCCGATTCGCACAAGCTCTATTGGGCCAAGGAAATTTCTTTCGGCGGCAACAGTCGCCATACCCTGAACTACAGCATTCGTGCGCTGGGTCGGCGTGGCGTTCTTGTGTTAAATGCCGTCGGCGGCATGGACCAGTTGTCGACAATTCAAACGGCCATGCAGGACCTGCTGCCCATGGTGGCCTTCGAAGAAGGCAGTCGATACGTCGACTTCGACCCCGACGTCGATCAAGTTGCGGCGTATGGGATCGGAGCACTCGTGGCAGGGAAGCTCGCAGCCAAGGCGGGGCTTCTCGCCAAGTTTGCACCCTTGCTCTTGGGATTCAAGAAATTTGGCATCGTGATCATTGCCGCTGTGGTCGGGTTCGGTCGTCGCTTCTTTATGAGTGGGCGCGAAGTCGAAAACGACGAAGACAAACCGATCGGGTAGGAGTGGGAAGTGGAAGGCCTCGGCAGCGGCATCTTGTGGTACTTGGGGTTTCTGATTTCGGTGACGTGCCACGAAGCTGCGCACGCCTATGCGGCGCTTCTCGGTGGGGATTCGACGGCGTATGAGGGCGGGCAAGTGACTCTCGACCCCGAACCTCATATGCGCCGGTCGCCGGTCGGGATGATCGTGATGCCTATCCTCTCGATCATGTCCATCGGTTGGCCCTTGGGCTTCGCGAGTGCGCCGTACAACGTGGCATGGGCGGACCGTCACCCGAAGCGAGCGGCCTGGATGGCCCTTGCAGGCCCAGCTGCGAATTTCGTTTTGGTCTTGATTGCCGGCACTGCACTCAAGCTCGGCGAGCTGGCCGGTGTGTTCGTGCGCAGCGCCTCGCCCAGTTTTGATTCGATTGTGAGTGCGCTTGACCAAGGGCTTTGGCCCGGAGCCGCACATGTATTGAGTATCGTGTTTTCGATGAACCTGATTCTGTTTTCGTTCAACATGCTTCCGGTCCCGCCACTCGACGGGAGCACGGCACTGGGGTTGTTCTTCGACGACGAAACGGCACGCAAAGTGCAGAACATGATGCGAAAGCCCGCGTTTTCGCTGGTAGGCTTGCTACTCGCGTGGAACTTCTTCGGACCAGTTTTTCGCGAAGTCTTTTTGTTCGCGTTGAATGCGATGTTTCCCGGTGCGAATTATGGTGTCCGCTAAAGAGGTGAAGCGAATGTCGATTGTGGCCCGAATTCTCGTCGTCGTCCCTTTGTTTCTCGCCTGCGCGTCCGTAACTCCTTCGCAACTTCAAGACTGTGCTGAGCTGGCCGAGCTTCCGAAGTTGCCCGAACAATCGTGTCTCGCGCAGGAAAATACCGCTGCGTTTCGTCAGCAAGTCGCCGAGGCAATTGGCGACGATGTGAAGTCAACCTATTTCAGTGTTCTCATCGACTCGAATTCAAATGCCACCGGTGTTTGCGTCATTCCGTCTCGAACTTCTGACGTGTGGAGTGAACGAAGCGTATTGTCGGCTCGTTCAGGCGAACTTTCGATCTTGCCGTCGGGGCCACCTTGTCTCGCAACGCGTCGCATCGATTTGAATCGAAGATCGATGATTGCGGGCGAGGTCAAACGAATGAGGAATATGTGCACCGCATTCGCGGGGCCGCCCATCGAGATTGCGATCGGGTTCGAGCAAGGCCGTGCATCCCTGACAGCACTACGATCGTCGTGGTGTTCTCAGTTGAGCGACGACTGGATCACGTTGCCGCCGGAGGGCTTGACGCAACAGTTGATTTTTGCACCGCCCGAAGTCGCCGATCCAAAAGCCGATTCGGCAGCCGCGACGAGGGCCGACTGCTTTAGGTACCAGGATCGCGAGGATCGCGTTGCGTGTATCCAGTCGCACGGCTGGGAATTGCTCGAATAGGTGAGGTGTTTGCCTAAGGCGATCTGTCGTTGTCGGTCATCATGCCCACATCGCGAGCAGTACGTCGCCCATGACTGCGCCCCCGCCATCGAGGCCCGCATGACGAGTATCAGCGCGGTAAGAATCGAAACCGTCGCGGAACCGGTGCGAATTTGAATTGTGTGCATCGCGATTCGAAGTCCTACGGGCTTAACATTTGTCTAGACTTGTATTTATTAACCGGCGTTTCGATCGCTTAAGAGAGGAAGTCCATGTCAAGCGAGTTCCGTACCCAAATCTCATGCCTACTTCTGGTCCTGGCAACCGGCGCGCTTGCAACGAGTTGCAATGGTCCACTGCCGTTCCTTTCAGGCGGCGCGCTTTCCGGCCAGGTTCAGCCGGCGCCTGAGACCTGGGCTTTGGCGGAAGACTTTGGGGTTGTCCAGATTGAAACACGCCCGAGTGATCCGTACTCGGTCAACGTGGCGTACACCCAAATTGACGGGCGCCTTTATCTCAATGCCGGAGATACCGAAACCGAGTGGGTGACCCATATCGCTGGCGACCCGTCGGTTCGCATGAGGATAGGGGGTACGATTTACGAATCCCGAGCCGAACGCGTCACTGAACCGGGCGAGGTCGCTGCATTCGGCACAGCGTGGACCGACCACTCGATGTTCCACCGAGATCCGACGGAACTCGAACGTGTGTGGATCTATCGGCTCGTAAAACCGTAGCTGAGCGCGCAGGATTCCTGACGAACGTCTCGTGGTTCTCGTGGTTCTCGTGGTTATAGAAAGCCGAAGCGAGCCAAGTAGATCGGGATCGTCAGGATCAAAAGTCCGACATAGACGACCAGTCGCAGTGCCGCCGGCGTTCCAATGCGCCAGCCAACTGCAATCCAGATCATGCAAATGGGATAGAAAATCTCGCGATATCTGAGCAATCCAATGTGAACTGCGCCGAGCACAAGCAAGAAGACGGCGGGAAAAACGATCAACGGTAACTTGAGACGCCAGTCTGGAGCGCGGATAAGGCTCCACGCACCGAACAACATGTGGGGGAGTAAGACGATCGCGAACAAGTGAAGAAACGAGGACAGAATCGTGACCGGGTAGCCATCGATGTTAGGCGGAAAGGGTAGGAACAAGTACGTAACCGCGGCGAACGGAACTTTGTATATATCGAGAGGGCCGGTTACGCGCAATAGACGGGTCAAGCCGCCGGTGTCCGAGAATTGAGCGCTGTCGACAAACTTCCCTGTCGCGCGTGAAGCGTAGGTATCTAGATTGACCCGCGAGTCTTCGGAGACCGATAGCTGCAAAACTACCAAGCTGAGAATCGTGATGAGGGTAAGGATGACCCCCTGCAGCGCGTTGCGGTTGGCGAGAACAAAGCAGATCACCAGCATGCCGATAAACGGCAACACGAGTCCGCTTCGAAACGGGTACACGGCAAACAGACCCACGACCACCATGAAGGCCGACCGATGCCAACCCTGCTCTTGTCGAAATACACGCATAGCGTGATAGAACGCGAACATCACGATGAACTGCACGATCGGATCTTTGCGGTGATTGAGCGACAGCAAGATCGGAGCGGGCATGAAGGCGTGTAACCCGGCGGCAAGCCGGGCCGTAGGCTCATCGAAGTACATACGGGTGATTCGGTATGTGTAGAGCAACGACATGCTGATACACATGATCAGGAGAAATCGGATGACCAGCGTGTTGGGCCCAAAGATGAGATACGTGTACGCGGTGACCTGATAGAAGCCGGGGTCGACCGCAGCCCAGCCGGCCGTAAGTCTCGCCGTTTCGTAGACGATCTCCTCGCCCATTTGAATCGCCTGTCTGTGGACACGGCCTGCGTCGACATAGGCAAAGCCTTCTTCACCGATATAGATCAACCACTGAAAATAGATTGGCATGAGGAACGCCTTCAGAAGGAAGGCGATCAGCGCGAGCGGCATCAGCCATTTGCGCTCCTCTGGCTTTCGGACGACGTAAAAGCCAACGAGAAGAACCAGGGTGATCAAGAACCCCAGCATCGAACTCAGCAGTGGTGTTTCGGGGCCGGCGGGGTCCAGTTAAGCTTGCCTTTGCGGTGTGGTGCAGCGCGGTGAGTAGAGGGATGACGGGGGTAGGTTCGGGGCGGCAAGATACCGGATCCACGTATGTTCTTATAGCGGCAGCCCGGTGCATTGGCTTCAACACGAGGCGCTCGAATCGCAACGAAGTGGAAAAAACTGCATCTACATTTCGTCATCCGATAAGGAGTCGGATTGATGAAGTCGACGATCCCTGGTGTCTGTCTGGCGATTTTCGTGGTCTATTTCTGGGGAGGGCCTCTACTGAGGCGCGTCAACGTTGCGTTACCAGGCGTGGAACGAAACCGCTGACGATGTGCTGCGGAGCAGATGCTGCTCGAGCACTCCCCGGAGTCTGGGGTTTATTCCATCCCCGCGAACAGCAACGATCCCGAGATTCGAGCGAGCCTCTACGATCAGGGGCTGACGGGGTTTGTCATTCTCAATGCAGATGGGGCGCCCGGAAATGGGTCCCAGCCTCATGGCCTCTTTGATCACCCGTAGGATGTGAATTGTGAGGTTTTTGTGGACTCTGGAAGTCTTTGAACAACCGTGACCAATACGCAAATAATGAAGAAG
>JASDVE010000288.1:0-3150 GCA_041891195.1 Myxococcota bacterium
AGCCCGCCGCAGGCGCTTTTTAAGCCCGCCGCGGGCGCTCGATTTATAAGCCCGACGCGGGCGCTCGATTTACAGGCCCGCCGCGGGCGCTTTTAAGCCCGTCGCAGGCGCTCGATTTACACAGGGCCCGACGCTGGCGCTAATTTGCCCACTCCTCCCAATTGGACCGCTGCGCAGGGCAAACTAGGCTCTCCCCCGTGACCACAACGCGGATTCATATTCGCTAACACGCTTTCGGCTCTGAGCTGCAAGCTCATGGAGAATTTCTCGTGTCAAAGTTTGTACTGGCCTGGATGGATTGTGAGTTCGGCGGGCTCGACGTCGAAAAGCACGACCTCACTGAAGTCGCAATCATTCTGACCGACTCACGACTCGTCGAAATCGCGAGCGCCGAGTGGAAGGTCAACGCGCGGCCCGAGCGCATCTCAGACGAGGCCGCCGCTATCTTCGGCTACGACGCCGAAGTCTGGGCGCAAGCCCCCGGTATTCGACAAGTGCTCACTGAACTCGTCGACATGCTGCCGAAGGGCGTCAAAGTCATCCCGGCCGGTCAAAACGTGCGCATGGACGTCATCTTCCTCGAGCGCGGATTCAAGAATTGCGAGATTTCCTACCCATTCGATTATCACGTCATTGACCTGGCGACGCTCTATTACAGTTGGGCGTTGGTCTCAGGCGAAGAACCCGCCGCGCTTTCACTGCGCCAGGCAGCACTGACCGCGGGTTTACTCGGCGACGGGGTCGAACACCGCGCGATGGCAGACACGCGCCTCACCCTCGATTCATTTCGTCACTACATTGGCGCGCTCGCTCCGAAACCGCCGAACTAGGAGTTCGAGCCCGGCTTCGCCGTGACAGGCGCGACCCGGACTTCCCATTTGCGAACGGCTCCCCAGTCGACTTTCGCAAGAGATGGGCCCAGCCATCGAAACCAGATCCCCGATGGCTTGAAGAAAACCGCGGATGCAAAATCGATCAGCACCGGATGGCCACTCGCGTCGGCAAGCACATTGCTTCTGTGACGTAAATCGAGATGAACAACGCCGCGAGCATGCATGCTCGAAACCGCGTTGCGCAGTTCGCCCATAAACGTCGCGGGCAATTTGCCGGCGAGATCTCGCGACATCCGGGTACCCGGTCGATACTCGATCACCAACGCCAGAGCGTCGACCTCGCCCAGCAGCGTAGGGACCGCAGGCGAACCCTCGAGGAGCCGGTCCGCCCTGGCCTCGCGGCGCGTGATGAAGCGGCCGTAGGTCCATCGGACGAGCGCGCTCCGAGGCTTGTAGTCCTTGACGACAACGCGACGTCCGTCGCTGCATTCAACCAGCAGCACGTCGGGGTTTGCCCACCTCCCGCGATTCAGCGCATCGATCGTGCGCACCGCTAGCTCGCTACGACGCAGTCGCACCGGGGACGCATTACCCACCAACTTGGGCCCGGAAGACAAAGAGTACGAGCCCCGCAATCAACGCGATCAACGTGCCGAGTTCGTTGTTGTCGAGATAGCGGTCCCGGCTCCAGGTCCGCGCAAGGTCATCGAATGCCTCGCCCTGCCCCAGCGCAGGACGCCAAGCACGGAGCAATGGAATCAGCGCCGGTACCGCTTCGCGATAGCCCGCAAATTGCGCCCCGTATAACGCTTCGAGGCGCTCAGTTTCGATTCGCTCTTTGCGCGGGAAGTACATTAGAAAAAACCACGGCATGAGCAGCGCCAGTAAGAGCACCGAAAGCACCCCCCCGGCGATGATCGCAAACCCCGCCCCGACGAGTAGGGTTCCTGCGTAGAGTGGATGGCGAAGGTGGGCGTACGGCCCTGTTACGGTGAGGCGGTCGTTCTTGACGAGATGACCTGCGCCCCAGGTGCGGAGCACGCTGCCGAGCGCCACCAAGCTCCCGCCGGCCACGAAGTTCACTGGGCCAGGACGAAGGTAGTAGAGTGCGACGGCCCCTAATAGATAGAGCAAGCCGAAGCGGAGCTTCAGGTTTTTGAGACGGATCGGGTTGCGCATACCGCGAGAAAGCTAGGCAGCCTCGCAAGCGTCGGCAACGCGAGAACACCCCAGCCGGGCGCTATTTCTCCGACGACGAGCCTGGACCGGTCCGATTGCGTATGAAAGTCCACAATTTCTTCCGTAGCCGCTCTTTAAATGCAGGATCGGCTTGGATCGGAACATAGTCAGCCGCTAGAAACTCACGAAGCTCTGCCGGCGTAAACTCGGCATCGATCGCGTTGCCTTGGGCAGGATGCTCCGACGCAACACCGGTGGCTTCGGCTGATCTCGAGCCCTTCTTCCTGTGATCGTTAGACAAAGTTACATCCTTGAATGGAAATCGCTTAGACACTTCGGACTTCACTTCCGCAAACCTCTCAACAACAATTGCTGCTTCGTTTCTGATTGTAATTGCAAACTTGCGTTCGCCTGCTTCATCCTTTCGTCATCGACTTGTCAGTCCGGGTCAAGCCGACACTTCCGATTCAGCAGATCTGTTGTCGAGTTGTGCGGTGTCCAGCAACAGACGTTTCACGCGATACAAGCTCGACCGTACCGAATCGCTCGAACGCTGTGTGCGTTCCGAAATTTCGTGAATTGAAAGATTCTGTAGGTGGCGCATTTCGAAGATCTCGACCTGCCAATCTCCAAACTCTTCGAGCTGATCGACTACCGAAGACAAGTAGTGCTGGATCGCGAGCTGCTCTTCTGGCGTACAACTCGAAAAGTTCTTGATCGGCTGCAGGTGATCGCTGCCAATCTCCCGCATGCGAAGATTATTGGTCTTGGTCTGACGCAGATTGTTGTTCGTTGTATTCCGCGCGATCCCGTAGATCCAGGAAACAAGCGAGGATCGGCCGCTGTACTTTTCGATGGACAACAAGACGACAGTAAACGTCTCCTGGACGATTTCTTCGGTATCCGCATGGTTGCGGATACGCCCATAAACGAAGCTGTAGATGCGCTGGAAGTAGCGGTGGTAGAGCTCTTTGAAGTGAACTTCGTTTGCGAGCTTTATGCCCTCGATCAGATCGAGGTCGCTGAGTTCCGACGTCGGTGTGGCGATTGCTGACTTCGACGGACTACGCGTAGTGCGACGAGACGCCAAAACCGCTTTTTTCGTGAGCCGGAGCTTTCCGCGCGTGAGCGCGGGTCC
>JASDVE010000289.1:0-3127 GCA_041891195.1 Myxococcota bacterium
GTTGTGGGTGACCGGGCCCTGCTCGTTGCGAAGATTGAGACGCAAGCATCGCTCGACAATCTCGAAGCGATCGTCGCTGCATCTGATGCGGTGATGGTGGCCCGCGGTGACCTCGGCATCGACTGCCCGATTGAGGAGGTGCCACATCTCCAGAAGCAAATCATCCAGACCTGCGTCGATGCCGGCAAACCGGTCATCACCGCAACCCAGATGCTCGATTCCATGGAACGCAATCCGGTGCCGACACGTGCCGAAGTAAGCGACGTTGCGAACGCGATTTTCGACGGCACTTCCGCGGTCATGCTTTCGGGCGAAACGGCGAACGGCGCGTACCCGGTTGAAGCGGTGCGCACGATGGCCGCGCTCGCCCAACGCGCAGAAGCTTCCCTCGATAAATATGGGCATCTGCAGAAGACGGATTTAAAGCCGGCCGACAAGGTGACGGACGCAGTGAGCCAGGCCGCCATCACCATGGCCCATCATCTTTCTGCAGCTGCGATCGTGACGCTCACTGAGACGGGCTTCACGTCGCGTTCGATTTCGAAGTTTCGGCCGAGTTGCCCGATTCTTGCCATCACGGCCTCGCCGGACGTGGTCAGTAAACTCTCGATGAACTGGGGTGTGACCGGGATCCACTTTGGGGGCGACGGCGGCGACGACCAAATGCTGCGCTTCGCGACCGATCGCGGCAAGGAACTCGGCTACGTCGAACCGGGCGACATTATCGTGGCGACCCACGGCGTCGACCGAGAGTCAGGCAGCACCAGCATGATTCGCGTGCTCTACGTTCCCGCCAACTAGCTACAGCTAGCTTTCGCAACGAAAGCAGCGGCATTGAATCCGCGTTTCGGCACGAGCGCCTTCTGTCGCGCAGGCTCCTCGCGCGAGTGATCGAGTTTACGCCTTCGGGATGCTTCGTACATCCAGACGACTCGCGAGCCGTCTTCTGCATCAACGCCCAGCCCCTCGGTCAACTTGCGGCATACGCTCGCACCGGTGAGGTCGCATGCAGGATTTTCCAGCGACGCGTTAGATCAAGCTTGAGTCGTCTATCCAGCGCTTATCCGCTTCGTTTTTACGATTGAGCACTGCAAGCCACCCGAAAGCTCGGCTGCTAGGATGGTCCACAGACTGAAACCCGATTCGTTCACTCCCCGGAGATCCCACGTATGTTCAGCGCCCGCCCCGCCCCGAAATCCACCTCCTCGCTGCTGGCAAGTATGGTCATTGGCAGCTTTGCATTGGCGTGCGTCTCTCCACCTCCGCCGACCGACACCTTGGATTCGACCATCGTCGAAGCCGCCGAGAACGAAGGCGTGCGCGTCGACAACGTCGTCATCCTGCTCGACTCGTCGGGCTCGATGAAGCCAAATTCGATTTGGGGTTCGACCCAGAACCTTGCCGGCTCATTCGTCGCTGGCATGCCCGACGGCGAATATCGCGCTGCGGTGGTGACGTTTGGCGGCGACGAAAATCAGGTCTCCGACCTTTCCGCTTTCGACCGAGACGACGTCGACACAGCCGTGTACGAAAACGACCTGCTCGGGAAAAGCAGCGACATCGCCACAGCCATCGACGACGCCGCCGAGCAGCTTGCAGGACGCGAGGGCAACAACGTGGTGGTGGTGTTCTCGGATGGCGTCGCGTCTATGCACGGTCGCGACATTGGCGCGGCCACCACCATCGCCGCCGCACAGCAGCTGGCCGCGACCGGGAACGTGTGTTTCTACGCCATTCAGTCAGGCAATCACCCTACGGGCTCCCTGTTGATGAAAGAACTGGCCGCCGTAACGCCGTGCGGGCAACACGCCAACGCGTCGGACCTCACGACGGAAGACGAACTTCACGACTTTCAGCGCGCCATGTTCATCGAGGAAGTCACGCCAAAGGTGGCCGTGTTCGTCGACGAAGACGGCGACGGCGTGGAAGACGGCAGCGACCAATGCCTCAACACGCCAAAGATGGCCCAAGTAAACGAGTTCGGTTGCTGGGTCCTCGACAGTTATGCGTTCGACACCAACGAATCTAAAATCGTCGAAGCGCAGTTCGGACAACTCGACAAAGTAGCAAAGGTCTTGAAAATGAACCCCGACCTGCGCGTCCGGATCGACGGGCACACGGACTCCACGGGCACGGCGAAATTCAACCAGGGGCTATCGGAGCGACGCGCATCGGCCGTGCGCACGTACCTCGAAGGCGCCGGCATCGATCCATCGCGACTCGAAACAAAAGGCTTTGGCACGACGGCTCCGGTCGCAAGTAACGACACGCCAGAAGGCATGGCCCAAAACCGTCGTTGTCAAATGACGATTTTGAAAGTAGCCCGCTGAAGTCGTAGCGCGCCGCCGAACACTCGCCTTTGCGGATCTCATCATGACGCCCCGCATGGCTCGCGCTAGCGTGCGCCTTTCCTACGCACTGAATGCGTCGCGTCGCGCTGCCGTGCCAACTCGATCGAAGCCCGCGTGTCCCCAACCCACCCTGAAGAGAGCCTCGGTGCCAATCCAGGCGACGCCGCGCTAAACCCCGCAGACTCTGTCGCGATGGGGGTTCCCGCCGCCAAAGTTCCCATCAAAGAACGCACGGGAAGCTTTCGAGCGCTATCCCACAAACCGTTTCGTTTGCTCTTCACCGCGTTCATCATTAATCAGACCGGTTTCTGGATCTCTCATCTTTCGCTGCAAGCGCAGATGACCCAACTCACGAACAACGACACCCGGCTGATCGGCCTGTTGTTCTTCTTTTTGTTCTTGCCGGCTTTTGTATTCGCGCCGCTGGCCGGCGTTGCGGCCGACCGCTTCGACCGAAAGATCATCGTCATTTCTTGTTACACCCTGATCGCGGCTTGCTGTGGCGCGCTCTCGGCCCTCACCGCGACCGGCGCAATGACGCCGAACCGAATGCTCGTAGTTGCGTTTTGTATGGGCCTGTCGTTCGCGTTTTCGGGGCCAGCGAGTTTTGCCATCGCCGCAAACACCGTGCCTCCGGTAGACTTGCCGAGCGCGGTGTCCCTTCAGTCCGCAGCCAACAACTTGACGCGTGTACTCGGCCCGTTTATCGCAACCCCGCTCGTCGCGACCGGACGGTTTGACATCTCATTCGCGAGCTATCTCGTGGCCGCATTGAT
>JASDVE010000290.1:0-13776 GCA_041891195.1 Myxococcota bacterium
AAGGTGGTTCGGGGATTTAGGGCCTTATTTGCGGCCGCGGAGTATCGGGCTGGGATGGGAGAGGTTGGCTTGTTTCGGGTGATGGGACTGACGTGATTGGAGTCACTTAAGAAAGGTGGGTTTGGTGTCGATGAATTAAGTCTCCCCTGTGTTTTGAATTGTGGAGGCCGTATGGCTCGGGCTGTTTGTCGTGTGAGTGGGTTCTTTATTTCGGCGCTGTTTTTGGTTGGACTGACCGTGTGGGATAGTGGGGTGAGTCGGGCTGATTCGGGTCGTGATGATGTACGTGCGAAGGCGGATCAGGACGCGGAGTATTCGCGCTTTGTGGAGAGCACGCTGCCGCCGACCCGGACGGGTAACCCGGTAAAAGCGCCGGTCTCCGCGCCGACTTGTGACGCGGGGAAGGTGCGTTCGGCGAGACTTGATCAGCTTCAGAAGATAAAGCAAGGTTTTGTCGCGATGCAGGAGCGGCGAGCGCAGAAGTCTGTCGCGATCAAGACGCTTCCGGGCGGGTTGGTTTCGATCGGTGCGCACGTCGCACGCAGCGGCCCTGCAAAAAAGAGCGACCGCTAGTCCCAAGCGGTTTCTCAATAGCGCGAGTGCTCCATGAAGCCGTTGTCGCGCCAGTCGTCTTTCGTTGTGTCCTTTATTCCGGGCCAATTTGTGCGATCCTCGCACCTGATCCACCGTTCCCGATGAGCCGTGGCGGCGCCCGCCTGGACGACGAAAGCCCATGAACCCAATGTCTACAGCGAGATTTCGCCGCTTGACGGGGCTGACTGCAGTCGCGATTGCGGCGGCGACGATCCTCGTAACGGCTGGCCACTTGGCACCCTCAAAAGAAGGGATAGTGCTCCCGGTAAAGCTCGCACTTCTGGGCGGCTCGACCGTAGTGCAGGCCGCAACCGCAGAAGCGGTGAATGCCGGAGTGACGCTTGGCGACGGGGCCGTTTCGATCGACGGCGTTCCGATGCTTCGGGTTTTGCGTTGGCCTTCGGACCTTTTGCGCGAAGGCCAGACCAATTCGTATGTCTTTACGGCAGACGATGGCACCGACTACGCGGTCGACCTCTTGCCCGCGCCGGGTGCATTTTCGAGACATTCCCTCGACATCATTCTCGTGGTCTCACTGCTCGCGGTGAGCATCTTCTATTTGATTGTCGGTGCGATGGTGTGGCGCAGCAAATGGGAACGTGTCGAAGCCTGGGCCTTCATGTTGTTTTGTTCGGCCATGTCCGCAGAACTTGCCGCATGGGCAAGAATGGACCTCGTTCCATTCGGTGCAACCCGCATACTGGCCAACATACCCTTCGTTGGCGCGACGGCTTTCCACTTGTTTTCGACCTATCCGATCGAACCGCCTTGGATCGTGCGAAATCCACGTATTCGCCTCGTTCCTTATATCGGCGCTGCGATTATTTCCGCCATGATCTTTTCGAGCGGCTTGATTTCGCCGCGGCTCGACATGGTTTCGGCGAACTTGGCGTTTGCTTACGGGCTGGGCCTTTGTGCTGTCGCGATGGGGGTGCTCGCGAGTGAACGCGGGCGCGCGCGCTTAGCCGGAGTTGGCGACCGCGTTGACATCGTGCTGCTCGGAGGGATCGCGAGCTTTCTTCCCGCAACGATGATCGCGTTCGCGGAGTACTATCTGCGCACTTCTTTCCCGCCGTACTTGGCGTTGTTGTGGGTTGTCTTCTTGCCCCCCGCGATCGGCATCGGGATGTTGAGGCGACAGCGATTCGAATTTCGCTTGCTCGCGAAGTCATCTGCAGCCTACGGTGCGGCGACGCTTGCGATTACCGGGCTATTCGCGTTGATGATCACCTTTGCCGACCAGGCCGTTCAGGGTTTCGGCGTGACGATGCAATCGGCCCAAGTGGTGTTTCTATTTCTCGCGATCCTGGCCTTCAACCCACTGCGCGATCGCTTGCAGCGCCTAGTCGATGGCATCTTTGATCGCGACCATTCCCGCTACCGATCGGCCGTCCGAGAAATTTCCGAAGCCATGGTTTCGATGTTGTCGCTTGGCGAAATCGGCGACCGTATTTTGGCTGCGCTGACGGACACGATGGGAGTCGAGCGCGCGATGGTGATGTTGCTCGACGATGAAAGCCGCCTGCTTCGTCCGTCGGTGTGGCGAGGAGATTGGGTCGAAGAAGATCGCGAAACGTTCGAGATCCCAGCTGAGCATCCAATCTGGCGTCACCTATGGATGCGGCGCGAAGAACTCTACCGAGCAGACTTCGACGAGGAGCCGGACCCCGAAAAGCGCGAGCTTTGCTGGGACGTCTTTGATTCCCTCGAAGTCGAGCTACTCGTTCCCATTCTGTTCGGAGTCGACTTGTTGGGCGTGATTGCCGTGGGGCGCAAACTTTCGGGCGAGCCGCTTGCGACCGAAGACCGGCAGCTCCTGCGAACCCTCGCCAATCAAAGTGCGATCGCGATGGAGAACGCAAAATCGTTTGACGAAATCGCGAAGCTCAACGAAACCTTGGAAGCGCGAGTTGAAGAGCGCACGGCGGAGCTGCAAGAGATCCAACTGCAGTTGATGCAGAGCGAAAAATTGAGTTCGCTGGGGCAGCTCGTGGCCGGTGTCGCGCACGAACTCAACAACCCGATTGGCTTCGTGCACGCGAACTTGCAGCTCCTTGATGAGTTCATCGACAAGTTGAGTCGCGCCCAGGACGCGGGCACGGACACGGAGCAGATCCGCGCCGCCATCGCGAAGCTGTTGTCTCGAAGTCGCGAGGGGACTCATCGGGTAAAGGAAATCGTCCAGGACCTGCGCGCATTTTCGCGCATGGACCAGGCCGAGCTTCAAGACGCCGACTTGCACGAAGAACTCGATCGCACTTTGGGCCTGATGGAGCCCCAGTTCAAAGACGGGGTCACCGTGGTTCGCGAATACGGCGACTTGCCGCGGGTTCGCTGTTACCCGGGCCAGCTCAATCAGGTTTTTTTGAACCTGCTCATGAACGCCTGCGACGCGATGGGGTGCCAAGGTTCAGTGCAGATCAGGACCACGATGATCCCAGAAGGAGTTCGGCTCGAATTCCAGGACGATGGGCCCGGCATTCCGCCCGAACTTTTGAATCGGTTGTTCGAACCCTTCTTTACCACCAAAGAAGTCGGCAAAGGTACGGGGCTGGGGCTGTCGCTTTCGCACGGGATCATTGAGCGACACCGCGGCAAGTTCACCGTGAAGTCAAACTTGGGTGAGGGGGCGAGCTTTGTCATCGAGCTTCCCCTCGACGCGAGTCCCCGAGGCGAAGTAGAGTCGCAACGCGCGAGCGCCGCGACGAGCTAGTACTTCGCCTGGTTTCGCGTCGCGCCGAGATCCATCACAACACGATGTACCCACACCGCGACATGAATCGCAAAACAAGAGGACACTGCAATGCGCCTGGGCATACTCGCCGGCTACTCCCCCGCAACGATCAACATCCCGATGGACAACATCAAAGAAGCCGAAAGGCTTGGCTACGACTCGGTCTGGACCGCTGAAGCTTATGGCTCTGATGCCGTCGCTCCTGCGGCTTGGATCCTCGCCAACACGACCAAGATCAAGGTCGGTACGGCGATTATGCAGATGCCCGCGCGTACACCCGCCTGTGCCGCGATGACGGCACAAACCCTCGACGCACTTTCGGGGGGACGCTTCATCCTTGGGCTCGGGCCATCGGGTCCCCAGGTTGTCGAAGGCTGGCACGGCGTAGCGTACGGCCGACCGCTAACCCGCACGCGCGAATACGTGTCGATCATACGCAAGATTCTTGCGCGCGAAGAAGCCGCGACCCACGAAGGATATCATTATCAGATGCCTTACACGGGCGAGGGTTCGACCGGCCTAGGCAAGCCGCTCAAGAGTATTCTGCACGGGAATCCGGACCTCAAAATCTTTACGGCATCCATCGCGCCTGCAGGTGTCGCATGCAGCGCCGAAGTTGCCGACGGTGTGTTCCCGGTATGGATGAATCCCGACCGCTTTGACTTGTTCGAAGATTCCCTCAGTAAGGGGTTCGCAAAGGCGGGCGGCGGCAAGAGTCTTGAGAACTTCGAGATCAATCCGTTCGTGACCGCGGTGATGGGCGATGACCTCGACCAATGCCGCGGCCCGGTCCGCGCAATGCTCGCGCTCTACATTGGCGGCATGGGGGCGAAGGACAAAAACTTTTACAACGACTACTGCAAGCGCCTTGGTTATGAGGAGGCCGCTGCGAAGATCCAGGAGCTTTTTCTCGGCGGGAAGAAGGCTGAGGCGATGGCCGCGGTCCCCGAGCAGTTGATCGACGACGTGGCATTGGTGGGTCCGTGGGAGCGAATCAAAGACCGCATGGCGGCCTGGAAGGACGCGGGCGCGAAGGGTCAAGTTGGCACCATGTTGATAGGTGGCGGTGGTCCCGACTTGCTGCGCAAGCTCGCGGAAGAGGTTCTTTAGCGACGCATCCATTGGTGCGGAGCGAAGCGCCTGGCCTTCGTTTTCGTTCCACTTGGTAATCGTGTGAAATGTTTCGCAGACGCGATCGAACGTGACGTGTCGCGGTCGACACGTTGTGATTGAGATCTTGTTCATCGGCGTGCACCGACACAGATGGCATCAAGGCACATCGATAGTCTTCGGCAGCAGTCGCCGAGTCCTCAATCGGTGGAAAGCCGAAGCGTCGCTCTGGGTTTGACTTGAGAACCGGCGAACCGTGATAGAAAATCTTCGAGAACTTCCAAGGTTGCAACCGGTTGATCGATGTGAACGTGATGCCCGGCATTCTGGACAGACTCGACGCGCGCATCACTGAGTTCGTCCGCGAATTCCGCAGCGCCTTGTTCGGTCAAAATCGAGCTGTCCGTGCCTCGAATGATGAGCGTTGGACATCGAATCTTAGAAGTATCGGGTGCGGACTGTGGCGGAAGTGAGAACCACCTCGGATCAAAGGTGTAGCTGTAGCGACCGTTAGCTTCCTGGCGAATGGAATGCCGCGCGATCGAGAGGCGAAGCTCTTCGCTGGCGTTTGCTGCTCCCGGTAGAAACTGAAATCGTTCGATCGCATCTTCTTTAAGCGCGTAGGTGCCGCGCATGCGAAGGGCCATCCGGCTGCGGCGGCGGGTGGACTTCGTATTACCGCGCGCAAGGTCGATCAACGCGAGTGCGCGGGTGTCCCGGTGGCGCGCCGCATGATCGACCGCGATATGGCAGCCCATCGAATGACCAAGCAGGACTGCGTCTTCGCGCCCGAGATGAGCGAGCAGGAGTTCGACGTCTTCGTTGAACGCGCCCACCACAAGCTCTTCTGGGTAGTCAGAAATACCATGACCTCGAAAGTCCAGCGCCACGACGTAAAAGCGGTCGGCGAACGCGGGGGCGATGTGGTCCCACCAATGCGCGTTCGAACCGCCGCCGTGAAGCATCACCAGGACAGGCTGGGTATCACTGCCCCGTGCGAGATAATGAAGCTTCGGCGACCGAGCAGCATTCGCCTGAAAGAAGTGGGAACGAGGTTCGTCGGGTGGGTTCGTGGACAAAGCGAGACCGAGCGTATCTCTCCCCCATCGGTACCTCAAGCGGTGTCGATTCCCCGGGCGACTACAGGTCTTCGGATCACAATGTTTCTATTTGGCAAGTAGACAGCGTGTGCCTTCGCTTCGCAGGTGTTTGGCGAATCGGTCGAGATTGGACACCAAACAGCTGTTTGGTGGCCGTTTTCTCCGGCCATGCCCGCGTAATTTGCAAAAAAGCGCTGGAATCGACAGTTTCAGGCCATTTCAGAGCACTTTTTGTTTGACTCCGGAATTGAAGAGCGTAAAATCGCGGCGATGAGACAGGTTACTGCGTGATTTTGCTCATTGGATGCGTACTGCGATTTCGTAATTGGACCCAATAAATAGAGGTACCCGCCAACGACAGTCTGTGGTTTTCACGGATGAGGCGCGGCGGTTTTAGGGAGGCATGCTTCACCATGGCAGCGAAGAAAAAAGGAAAGAAGGGCAAGCCCGCAGAGTTGATCATTTCGAAGTCGCGCACCAAGGGCGCGGTCAAGAAGTGCAACGTCGGGGCTGAGTTCTACCCGGCACTTGACGCCGCGGTTCGCAGCTTGATCAAAGAAGCCGAAGCCCGTGCGGTCGGCAACAAGCGCAAGACCTTGAAGGCCGTCGATCTCTAAACGGATCGCCGCTTTCAAGTAGTGGCAAGAGATAAGTGGTATGGGATCCGCTGTGGATGTGGCTGCCTCCGGGCACCAGTCTCATCGCGGAAGACCGAAGGGGGCCCGCCGGCTTACGTTGGCGGGCCCTCCCCCATTTGACCGATGTTCCCGAAAACGGCTTTCTGCGAATCGGTATCGAAGCGGGTGATATCCTTCCGCTCTGCAGTAGCTAGGGATTCACTGGAGCCAAGGCCGAGACGCTTGCGCATATGCGACTTGACAACGCTCCGTGGTCGTGACTGAATACACCCTATGAAACAAAGCGTACTAGTTTTATGGCTTGTGTTGTTGTTGGGGATGCTCTTCGGGGGCGGAACGATCGCATCGATTTCAAGGTTCGGTTTTTGGGCCTTGATCGTGATTCACGCGATCGAGTTCTTCGTCAAGAAGAGTGTGCTCGAAAAGGCGGGTGGATCGATGGGCCAGCACTTCGTGCAGGTGCTGATCTACGGACTCTTCCATTGGAAGCCGCTGGAAGATCAACAAGCCGGCCAAGCAAGCGAATAGCGCTGGGTCTGCGGGCACAAAACGAAGCCAAGGCCACATCTAAGCCCACACCAAAGCGCAGGCTGTTTCGCGTCTAACGCGCGATGATTCCTACCCGCGTCTAGGCCAAGGAAGCTCACAGCAAAGTGGTGAGTGGCAGTACGACATCGACGCCGCAACACCCATGCGGTCTTACTCTTGTTGCTTGAGCCGATCCGCTTCTTGCGACTCGGCTTCTTCTATCGACTTCTCGAGGGTTTCCGAGTAACTCATCCGTCCATCCTCGGCCCGGGTTCGGTCCAGGTTGGCGCCGACTCGGAACAAGCGTTCGAGGCTCGCGCGCCTCACGGCAGCGGCGAGTTCGATCCCGTGCTCCGTTGCGACAAACTCGAGGCCTAGGCTCGCGAGCGTCGCAATTTTTTCAATTGTGTTGGGCAAGGTTTCTAGGTCACCGAGTGCCACTCCGTCTGCCATCGCCACTTTGTTCGCGAGGCTGATCAGGCTAAAGAAGAACGCTTGGCGCTCGTCTGTGTTGAGTTCGGCGGCCGCACGAAAAATTGCGTGCTTGGCGTCGTGGGTTGCAGGGAGCGGAGGCACCCAAACGGGGAGTGCGAACTCCGCGCCGTCGAGTGTGATGTTTTCAGTCGGGAGTTCCGCGCGCTTGTCGGGACGCAGAAAACCATAGATCCGCATCGCGTCGTCCCAAGTAGGAAAGCCGAGGTCCTGCAGTCGCCCCGTTCGCCAACGCATCGCCCATTCTTCGAGATCGCTATCCATCTCCCATTCGGTGCCCTGCATCAGCCTGAAGTACAGCCAATAATCGGCGACAAATAATTTCGCGAGCAATTGAGCGATGGCGGCTGCGTCATCGCTTTCACGTCGTGCTGTAAAGTAGAACTGCCCGTCGAGGGTCTGGCCACCGATCGGAGGCTGCCAGCTTTCGTTGTCGTTCGGCTTGAGTTCGACCAGGATTCGGTCGCGCAAATACAAAACCCAGAGCTCTGTATCGATCGAGTGTGCGGCGCGAAGCAGTGTCTCCTCGCCTGCCTCGGCAAAGATCTCAAGCCACGACCCCATGCTGTCAATATTGGGAACGATCCCCTGCCAAGCATCGAGATCCGCGCATGCGACGAGTTGAGATTCGGTCGCATGCTCGAGGATCCAGCTGCCGTCGGTGATCCCCACCGCCTTGATGGTGAAGCAAAGCTCGGCTTCGGGAATAAGCGGGATCACGTCCTCGGGCTGGTCCAAGAGTTCGAGCATGGCCGAGCGCCGCTGCAGGCTCGTTTCGCAAACCAACGCAACTTGCTCGTCGAGGGAAAGGTGCTTGAGCGCCGTGGCGGCAGCGCGCTTGTCTTTGCGCGCCAGCACGAGGATCTGCTTCGAGCGAGAAATTTGACGGAGGGGGGATGACATTGGCGGCACCCTAGCCTGAATCTTGCGCGAAGTCGCGGATTGGATGCTCCTCGCGAGGGTGGCCCCAGGCAACGCAGGCAGTCGCGAAGACGCGGCGTACCGCTATTGCGAGTGTCTTGGGGCAGCCTCCGAGTGCGCAGATCCCCTATCGTGTGAATCCGTGACTCATTTTCCCCGTATTCGAGAAAGCCTTGCGACGTACTCGCCTGAGCTTAAATCCAGCGAAGGCCTGAACGCGGCTGCGGTGAGTATGATTTTGCGGCCCGGGCCGACCGTTCCGGAAGTCCTGCTAATCGAAAGGGCGAAACGCGAAGGCGACCCGTGGTCTGGCCATATGGCTTTTCCGGGAGGCCGCGCAGACCCCAGCGACACGTCGATCCAACAAACGGGCGAACGCGAAACCCTCGAAGAGGTGGGGCTCAGCCTTGAGCGTGCCGACGTAATCGGACGTCTCGACGATCTGGGTGGGCGCGCAGCCGCGGCGAATAAAATGGTCATTTCAGCGCACGTCTATCAATTTGATGATCCGGGGCGACTCGTCATTCAGCGTTCAGAAGTCGCCGAAGCGTTCTGGGTGCCGCTCGACCATCTGACGCACCCGGACAACTACGTCCGCCACGTGATGCAATACGGAGAGCACGAGATTCCCTTTCCGGGCATCAACGTCGGAGAAGATCGATCTCGAGTGGTGTGGGGGCTCACCTATCGATTCCTCGAAGTCTTCTTCGAGGCGACCGGTACGCCGCTGCCGAAGTACGACATCCCCGATCCGGAAGACTTCGCGAGAATTTCGGAGTGAGCCCAGTGAGTTGGCTTCGATGTCGCGCTGACAACCTCCATAGAGTCTTCGTCGCAGTTCTCCTCACAGTCCCCCTCGCACAAAAAGGCACGCGATGAACCTCCCCGCTCGTTTGCTCGAACGCTTTGAGCGTGTGCTCGAGCTCGGTGAAAAACTTCTCGGCGAACTCGTCGAAGCGGAACCCGACAAGAACTTTTTTGAAAGCCATCGGGCATTTCGTTGGGACGCCGGCCGTGGACGCGGCCTAGGACAGTTGGTCGCGATCGAGCGCCCCGCGGAGTTTGATCTGGATGATCTCGTGGGCGTCGATCGTGCGCTCTCGCCGTTCGTTCAAAATGTGGAACAGTTTCTTAACGGCCTGCCGTTCAATCACGTCTTGCTTTACGGTGACCGCGGAACGGGAAAGTCGTCGGCGGTTCGAGGTGTGCTCACGCGTCTGGCAGACCAGGGCCTTCGGCTCGTCGAGGTCGAAAAAGACGAGTTAGTCCATTTGCCTCGGGTGCTCGATTCGATTCGCAAAGGCGGGCAGCACTTTCGTTTTTTGGTTTTTTGCGACGACCTTTCGTTTGGCGCCAACGAGGCGGGGTACCGCGAAATGAAGGCCGTACTCGACGGAAGCATCGCCGGCCCGCCAGAAAACGTTTGCTTGATCGTGACAAGCAATCGACGGCAACTCGTTTCGCAGACCATGGCGGACAACCGTGCACCCGTCCTCGACGAAGACAACGAACTCCACATGGGAGAAGTGTTGGAGGAGAAGCTTGCGTTGGCTGACCGGTTCGGCCTGACCCTCGGCTTCTATTGCTTTGACCAACCGACCTATCTCGAGATCGTTGATCGATACTTGCAAAAAGAAGGGCAGGGCCCGCTCGACGACGAAGCTCGCGAAGAAGCGCTTCGCTTCGCGCTACGCCGCGGGACTCGTTCGGGCCGAACCGCGCGCCAATTCGCCAACCAGTGGGCGGGCGCACGGAAACTCGACGCGCTGTAGTTGCGACCCTGAAACAGGTCGGCTCCAGAACCAGCGCAGCTCTAGATCACGTCCAATTCGCGCCCAACCTTGGCCAACGCGGTGAGCGCCTGGTCGAGATGGTCGCGGGTGTGGGTGGCCATGAAGGAGGTGCGAATCATGGCCTCCGAAGGCGGTACTGCGGGCGGCACGATTGCGTTTACGAAAATACCTTCCTCCTGCAGCCGCTTCACCATGGTGAATGTTGTGACTTCGTCGCCGACGACGATGGGAATCACCGGCGAATCGGTGCTGCCTGTGTCGAAGCCCAGGTTCTTGAGTTCGGCCATCATGTAGTGGGTCGTGTCCCAGAGTTGGGTGCGGCGTTCGGGTTCGCGCTGGACGATTTCGAGAGCCTTGATGACCGCGGCTGCCATCGGCGGGGGCATGGCGGCCGAAAAGATCTGAGAGCGCGCATTGTGACGTATGAACTCGATCACTTGCTTTGGCCCGGCGATGAACCCACCCACGGTTGCGAGTGACTTCGAAAATGTTCCCATCGTGAGGTCGACTTCGCCTTCGAGACCGAAGTGTTCGGCGGTGCCGCGTCCGTTGGCGCCGAAAACGCCGAGGCCGTGTGCGTCGTCCACCATCAAGCGGGTGCCGTACTTCTCTTTGAGCTCGACGATCTTCGGCAGATCACACAGATCGCCTTCCATCGAAAAGACGCCGTCGACGATAATGGTCTTCGAACGTTTGTCGTCGGCACGCTGGAGCTTCGCCTCGAGGTCGGCCATGTCGTTGTGCTTGAACTTGAAGCTCTTGCCAAAACCAAGGCGCACGCCGTCGATGATCGATGCGTGGTTTAGGTTGTCGAGGTACGCCAGGTAGTGGCGACCGAGTAAGCACGAAACCGCGCCGACGTTGACGTGGTAGCCGGTCGAAAAGGACAGCACCGCGTCGGCATTCATGAAGTCGGCAATCTTCTCTTCGAGTTCGACGTGAACATCGAGTGTGCCGTTGAGCAGACGCGAGCCCGCACAACCGGTGCCGTACTTCGCGACGGCATCCGTTGCGGCGGCCTTTACCTCGGGATGGTTGGTAAGCCCCAAGTAGTTGTTTGAGCCCAGCATGACAATCTTCTCGCCATCCATCGTGACGACTGGGTCCTGCGGTGATGAAATTTTTCGAAAGTACGAATAGATGTTGTTCGCACGAAGCTCACGCGTCAGTGTGTACTCTTCGCACTTATCAAAAATATCCACGGAAACTCCTCCGCGAAGCGGGTCGCTCGTCATTTGAGGCGAGTCAAATCCCTGAATTCACCAGCCTGGGGTCAATCACCGCAGGGTTCGTTCCAGATCTATTTCGGGAATGCGAACCGGCTGGTTCCCTGAATTGCGTCATGAGCTGCGTGAGACTCCGGCAATCAGTGTTGGTTGCGATCAATGTGGAATCACCAAGATTCGCGCGTTGCGCGCGGTGCCCGGGTAAATTCCGTCAGAGTTTTGGGGGGAACCGAAGGATACCGCAGGCGTGTTCAGGAAGGCACGAGAGTTTTGAGTGGAATCCCCGCGGGTCGGAAGGGGTGTGACGTCGTTTTCGCTGTGACGGCTTCTTTTCTTGCTCGGGTGTTGCGCGGAGCACTTTTGTAGAGTGCTGGGGATTGGAGAGGGGGGCGACAATGAGGTCTTTGGGAATCGGTGGGGTCATAGCACTGGCCATCGTCGCCACAGCCCTTCCGGCGCGCGCTGAGGGCAAAGGGGACGCTCCGCAAGCAGTTGAACTGACTGACGAAAATTCGCTTGAACCCGAGAGCGACTCGGTTGCTGAGTTCGATGATCCGGCGCCAACCGAAGCCTCCGGCGGCGAAGCCGATCAATTTTTTGGTGACGCCGGCGACCCTCTCTTTGACGACGACTTCGATCTCGACGACGCGGCCGGTTTCCCGGACCCCCTCGAGGAGCCAAATCGAACGGTCCTAGTTTTCAACCAAGGACTGGACACGTTTTTCCTGGGTCCGATCACAAGTTTTTTCGGCTGGGTGACTCCTGGCCCGCTGAAGCTCGGCCTGCAAAACTTCTTTGCCAATCTCAATACGCCAGTCGTTCTGACCAACGACATGCTCCAACTCGAATGGAAAGACGCTGCGACCACTACCGGCGCGTTCGTCGTGAACACGACTGTGGGAATCGGAGGCTTCTTTGAGCCCGCGAAGTCGATCGGCATGCCCCGGCACGAATCTGACTTTGGCCAGACGCTGGCCTTGGCGCGGGTTCCGAGTGGTCCTTATCTCATGCTCCCCATCGCGGGCCCATCGACGGCGCGCGGGACCGTGGGCTCAGTGGTGGACTTCTTCATGCGCCCCAACACGTGGATTTTACCCGTGACAAACTTCTACTACTACAGCGGCGAGGGTGTAGTCACCCTCGAGAAGCACCGGAAAAGTTTGAAGGCCCTCGAGGAATCGTCGGTCGACTACTACTCGGTTTTACGCAGCGCGTATTACCAAACGCGCACGGACGAGATCTGGGCACGCCGGCAAGATCGTCGGACGTCCGAGAAGGACTAGCAGGCTGCCGACGGGTCTATTCCTATTCGCCGAGCATAAAAGCGCAGACGCAGTCGCGGAAGCCGTCCGGGTTGTCGGTCATGACCGAATGCCCCGCCTGGCCCACGACTGCAAGCGTTGCGTTTGACATCTCATCTTCGACCATGCGGTCGGCCACGTCCGCGGACATGATGTCTGATGCCGCACCGCGAACCACCAACGTTGGGCATTCGATCTTACGCAGCGCTTCCCAGAGCACGTCCGTGGTTGCCTTTTCGGCGGCCGCGATTTCTTCAGCGCTCGCACCTTCGGCGACTCGGCTGCGAAACGCGATGTCCATCTTAAGGGCGTAACGTCCGTCTTCCCTCCGGGTTAGCCCATTGCGCGCCATGCGGCGGATCGACTCGGGGGTCGCAGCCGGGTACGAGGTCGAAAGATAGTTCTCGTATTGACCGATAGATTCGAAAGTCGGGTCTCGGTGTTGCTCGACGTCTTGTGAGATCCGGACGATGCCGCGGGGGTCGAGTTCGGGGGCGGAGTCGACAATCACGAGTCCGGCAATTTGCTCTGGGTGGGCCGCCGCGTAACGAATGCAGACGCGTCCTCCGAGAGAATGCCCGACGAGAACAAGCCGTTCGAAGCCGAGTCCGGTGATGACGGCTTCGAGGTCCCTTTCGTGGTCCGCGTAGTCGTATCGTGCTTGCTCGTCCCAGGACGAATCGCCGTGTCCGCGCAAGTCCATCGCGAGTACCTGGTAGGTGTCGGCGACCGCGGGCGCGAAGTCTTCCCAGATATGCGCTTCATTGCCAAAGCCGTGCACAAGCAGGACAGGCACGCCCTCGCGACTCCATTGGAGTAGGTGGATTCGGCTGCCATCAGAACCAGGGACGTGAAAAGATTTGGGTTTCATCGAAGACCTAGGCTAGCGAAGCCGTGCAAGCTTCTTCCAGCGCCAAAGAATTGACCCTGAAGGGATCATCTCCTATTGTACGCCGCCCTGCGGCTCTGGGGTCCGTACGGGTTTGAGAATTTTCGACCCACTGCCCTCCATTGTGTCCGTCGTCAGTCCCACCGCGCTTCATCGCGTCGGGTTGTGGCACTGACGCGGGACCCGAAACCAGGTCATTCGAACGCGGCCCGGGTATTCGCCAACAATCGCAAGCAGCCAGAACATCCACCCAGCACCCAGCCAGTACCCAGCCAATACCCACCCAGCACCCAGCCAATACAAGAAAAACAAGCCAACTAGAAGGTCGGCGAGAATTCAATCGTTCACATCGAGCATCGGCTCGAAAGCCTGGGCGATCGCACAGCCGCCCTCCAAACCGAGGAGGTCCCCGTTATGCTCCGAATGGACGAGATCGAAGACGGTCTACTG
>JASDVE010000291.1:0-3076 GCA_041891195.1 Myxococcota bacterium
GGCCTGCGCCACGTCACCGAGTCGCTACTCCCGAGGATCAAAGACGGTGGCGCGATCGCGAGCATCACGTCGGTCGCCGGCATGGGCTACCCGAAGAACCAAGAGAAGGTTCACGAGTTTCTCGACACCCCCGACTTTGCGAGTGCCAAGGCTTGGTGCGAAGCCAATCCCGACGTCGCGAACGGCTATCTTTTTTCGAAGCAATCGATTATCGGCTACACCTACCGTCGTGCGGCGGAGCTAAGCGCACGACGCATTCGCATCAATTGTTTGAGTCCGGCTCCCACCGACACGCCGATGATGCCGGCCTTTCATGAACAGATCCCGAAGGAAGCCATGGACGAACACTTCCAGGCGCCGATCGGTCGCAACGCGACTCCCGAAGAAATGGCGGAACCCCTTATCTTGCTCAACAGCGAAGCGTCTCGCTTTGTAAGCGGAGTGAATTTATTCGTCGACTACGGCTACACCGGGCAGGTCTTCTGTGGACAACGGCCGGGGTTACTGGTGTAGTTGAAGGTTCAGCGGTCCGGCGAGTCAACGAGCCCCGCATAGAGCATGCGCACGAACCGGTCGGGCGACAAGAACCCCAACCCCCACCGTTCGTCGTAGTCGGCAGTCAGCTTCATCGCCACGATATCGTCGAGGCCCGTCCCCTTCTTAATTTCGACGTCAATCCGGTCGCAGATCGTTTTGAGCATGTCGTGATACAGCTGGAGTTCGCCGCGATTCGAAAGTTCGCCGTGGCCGGGGATCACCTTGGTGCGCTCATCAATGCGCGCAAGGACATCGCGGACTCCGGCAATCATCCCCCGCGGTTCGCCGCCGCTCGAAAAATCGACAAATGGGTAGATCCCGTTGAAGTAGAGGTCTCCAAGGTGCACGACGTTTGCCGGCTCGAAGTAGATCACCGCATCACCGTCGGTATGCGCAGGCGCGACGTGCTCCGCACGAATCGTAAGGCCATTGAAGTGCAGTGAAGCCTGTTCGCTGAAGGTGACCGTAGGAAGTGCAGCCGCGGGCGATGCCTTCGTGGTCCGCCCGAGCGCTGCACTTACGTGTTCGTGACTCATGCGCTCGCGCACATTGTCGTGCGCCACGATGACCGCCCCGACTGCATTCATTGCCTCATTTCCACCGGTGTGATCTGCGTGCCAGTGCGTGTTGAGCACATAACGGACTTGCGATGCGCCCAGTGCATTAAGCGCGGATAAAATTTGCTTTGAAACTTGAGCGTAGTCGTCGTCCACGATCAGCGTCCCGTCTCCCCCGTGACTGACCGCCACGTTCCCCCCACGTCCCATCAGCATCGATATCCCGTCCGCGACCACGACAGTGCGAACATTGACTTCGTCACTTGCCTTCCCGAAGTTGGGAATCGCAGTGAGGATGAACAAAGTGAGCGCGAAGTGGAACAATTGATGTTTTTTCATGATCAGTCCTTCGGAGTTGAGGCGGATTTAAAAAGTCTCGCGCGTACTCGCAACATTTTCTACAGCGACTAAAGCCTTTGGGATTGGCGGGGCTAAGCTCCCGCAACACCCCATCACGGAGAACCCGACTCAATGCGCACCGAACTCTGCGAACGCTTCGGCATCGATGTTCCAATTTTCGCCTTCACTCACTGCCGCGACGTCGTTGTCGCCGTGAGCAAGGCCGGTGGGATGGGGGTGCTTGGCGCGGTCGGTTTTTCCCCCGAGCAGCTCGAACGCGAATGTCTCTGGATCGACGAGCACATCGGCGACAAGCCGTACGGCGTCGACACGGTCATCCCTCAGAAGTACGAAGGCATGGGCGAAGCCGATCCGAAAAAGCTCGAAGAGCAGTTGATGGCCGCTGTGCCGCAACAGCATCGAGACTTCGCAGCCAAGCTACTCACGGACCATGGCGTCCCGGAACTCCCCTCTGATGTTGAGCAGATGGGCCTACTCGGCTGGACCGAAGCGACCGCGAACCCGCAGATCGATGTCGCGCTTTCGCACCCGAACGTCAAGCTGATCGCGAACGCTCTGGGCACACCGCCGGACGATGTGATCAAGCGCATCCATGAATCCGGTCGTTTGGTCGCCGCTCTGTGTGGCAGTGCGAAGCAAGCGCTTCGTCATAAGGACGCCGACGTCGACATCATTATCGCCCAAGGTCACGAAGGCGGGGGGCATACCGGCGAAGTCGGGAGCGTCGTGCTGTGGCCGGAAGTGATCGACGCGGTTGCGCCCGTTCCGGTTCTGGCCGCAGGCGGCATCGGTTCAGGTCGGCAAATGGCCGCCGCCATGGCGCTCGGCGCCCAGGGGATCTGGTGCGGATCGATCTGGCTCACGGTAAAAGAAGCATCGACGCCGATGGAACAGAAAGAGTCATTGCTCAACGCGGGAAGTCGCGACACGATTCGTTCAAGGTCGGTGACGGGCAAACCGGCACGTATGCTGAAAAACGCATGGACCGAAGCTTGGGAAAACCCCGAAAATCCACAACCACTTGGGATGCCGCTACAGGGGTTGGTCACGATGGACATGGTGATGCGCACAAGCATCTACGCCGAAAAATCTCAGGACGTGGCCTTCAATCCCGTAGGGCAGATCGTGGGAAGCATGAATCAGATTCTGCCGGCCAAGAACCTGATTGACGAGCTGATCAATGACTACATCGAAGCCGTGGAGCGGATGCATGAGGGGCTCAACTCTGAGTAACGCATCTGACGCGATACCATCGTTTGGCGGCTCGGGACTAGACTCTAAGGACTAAGGACGCTCTCCCGGTGGGGCCGCCCATGTAGGCACGGTCACAACAAGGCAACACAGCGCGAATGTCATCGCGCGAAGCAACGAAGCGAAGGAACGAGTCATCGTGCCTAAGACTAGTGTCCTGTTCGAGAAATCACCCGTCGATGTCCTAAGCGTTCCCGTCAGTGCCCCGGTCCCAGATCACCTTGCCTCGACAAACCGTCATCGCGACATGCTCTCGACAGAGCTTTTCCCGAAACTCACGCCAGGGTAAGTCGACCAAGCAAAAGTCGGCTTCGCCCCCGGGAGCAATCGATGCGGGCAGCTCCCCGGGCGACGAAATGGGAGAGGTAAAG
>JASDVE010000292.1:0-3076 GCA_041891195.1 Myxococcota bacterium
CCTGCGCGAGGCGGACAAGAGTCCGATCGCGAAGCTGGCGAAGAAGCATGGGATCAGCGAGCAAACGATCTATGCATGGCGCAAGCGCTTTGGGGCGCTCGAAGCGGTTGACGTAAAGCGTCTGCGGCAACTTGAGCAAGAGAACGGGAAGCTCAAGAAGTTGCTGGCAGAACGTGACCTCGAGATCGACGTGATGAAAGAGGTCTCGCGAAAAAAATGGTGAGCGCGCGCGTTCGCCGGAAACAGATTGCCTACGTGCGCCAGCGTGGGCTCTCGCTTCGACGTGCGTGCGCGCTGCTTCAGATCGCTCGATCAACGATCGGCTACGAGTCGCGACTTGCGAAGCGTGACGCACCCGTGCTTGCCGCGATGCGCGAGCTGGCAGCACAGTATCCGAGGTTCGGCTACCGCCGAATCCAAGTGTTCTTGGAACGCCGTGGCTTTGCGATGAGCGCCGATCGGGCGTACCGGCTCTGGAAGCAGGCAGGCCTGCAAGTGCCTCGTCGCAGGCCGAGAAGGCGCGTTGCAACCGGAAGGCCCCGGCCGCTTCCAGCGACAGATGCAAACCACGTCTGGGCGTATGACTTCGTGTTCGACGCCTGCGCCAACGGACAAAAGATCAAGTGCCTCACCGTGATCGATGAGTTCACCCGCGAGTGTCTTGCGATCGACGTCGCTGGCAGCATTCGTTCACCCCGAGTGATCGAGGTGCTATCGAAGTTGGTCAGTGTGCGCGGAGCACCGACGTATCTTCGTTCAGACAATGGACCGGAGTTCGTCTCAAGCGCTGTGCTGCAATGGCTATGCAAGGCGGGTATCGAGACGGCACCGATCGATCCCGGGAAGCCCTGGCAGAACGGCGCCAACGAAAGCTTCAACGGAAAGTTCCGGGACGAGTGTCTCGGAATGCAGTGGTTCAAGAACCGAATCGATGCGAAGGTCGCTATCGAAGACTGGCGCAAGAGTTACAACCAGGTCCGACCCCATTCGAGCCTGAACAATCTCACGCCTCGGTGATCACCCAAAAGCGGCCATACGTGATCACCTGAAAAGCGGCCAAAGGGCTTGGAGTCGTCCGGGACATTGACCGCGCGCGAGGCACGTACCCTCGCGCGCTATGGCAAATGTCTTGGACTTGAAAAAACAGCAGCAGATACTGGCACTTGGACGTCTTGGTTGGTCGCTTCGTCGGATCGAGCAGGAGACGGGGATCCGCCGCGAGACGGTGAGCCGCTACCTGAAGAGGTCGGGCGTCGAGGTTCGTCCTCGAGGGCGTAGAGGGCACTTAGAATCAAAAGCGGCCATTCGAGTGATCACCGACTCTGGGTCCGATTCAAAAGCGGCCATACGAGTGATCACCGACTCCGGCCCACCGTCCATGCCCCGGCACAACCCCTCGGCGAGTGCGTGCGAACCGTACCGCGAGCTGATCGAGAAGGCCGTCGGGCTCGGCCGCAACGCGACGGTGATCTGGCAAGACCTGGTGGACGGCTACGGGTTCGAGCAAGGGGACCAGAGCGTTCGTCGCTTCATTGCGAAGCTTCGCGGTGCGCGCGTGCCCGAAGCGCACCCGGTGATCACGACGGCCGCGGGTGAAGAAGGTCAGGTTGATTACGGTGGCGACGGCCCCATGGTCCGCGATCCCACAACGGGCAAGTACCGCCGCATGCGTCTGTTCGTCTTCACGCTCGGTTGCAGCCGCAAGAGCATCTACCTCTTGTCTTTCAAGTCGAGTTCGAAGATCTGGGCACAGCTTCATGAAGAAGCGTTCCGCCGTCTCGGCGGTGCGCCGCGTGTCGTGGTCCTCGACAACTTGAAAGAGGGCGTGATCAAGCCCGACATCTACGAACCGCACCTCAACCCACTCTATCTCGATGTGTTGAAGCATTACGGCGTAACGCCACTGCCGTGTCGGGTTCGTGACCCCAACCGCAAGGGCAAGGTGGAGTCCGGCGTCAACCACGCGCAGAACAAGATCCGCGGTCTTCGCTTCGAGAGCCCCGAGGAAGCCCGCGCATATCTTGATCACTGGGAAACGAACTGGGCCGACACGCGGATCCACGGCACGACGAAGCGTCAGGTAAAAGTGATGTTCGAAGAGGAGAAGCCTCACTTACTTCGCCTACCCGTCGAGCCCTTCCGCTACTACGAGCACGGTGTGCGAACCGTGCACCTCGACGGTGCCGTGGAGGTCGCCGGTGCGTACTACCACGTGCCGCCGGGCTTGAGCGGTCGTCGGTTGCGCGTGCAGTGGGACGAACTGCATGTTCGGATCCTGCATCCGACAACCGGCGAACTGCTTCGCGAACACGTGCGGCAGAAGAAGGGTCAGCACCGAATCAAAGACGAGGATCGGCCCAGGAAGACGCCTGAGGGCACGGTTCGGCTTCTCTCGCGTGCGTGTAACGCCGGCGAGTCGATCGGGATCGTGTGCCAGGCGATCCATCACAGCCAACCCGACACGGGGGTGCGTCGGATCCTCGGCATCCTGAATCTCGTGAAGCACGAGGGCCAGGAGACGGTCGAAGCCGCCTGCACGATGGCACTCGAGATCGAGCAGCCCACCTATCGGTTCGTGCGCGAATACTTGAAGCGCCAGCCCGCGCTTCCCATGACGCTCAAACAGGTGGACCCGCTGATCCGCGAGCTCACCCACTACCGCGATCTGATCGATCGCATCTCAACAACCGAAAGCACAACCGAAAACAAAGGAGAAGAAACTCATGAACATGAATGAACTGGACCACGCGATGCGCAAGTTGCGCCTGGGTGGGATGGCGAGCACGCTCGAAGTGAGGCTCATCGAAGCACAGAGCGAGAGGCAGGCCCCGATCGATCTCGTTAGTGCACTGGTGAGCGATGAACTCCTGCGCCGACAAGATCGCCTTCTTGAACGAAGGCTGAAGAAGGCGAGGTTCCGCGACCCCGACAAGACTCTCGATGGCTTCGACTTCACGTTCAACAAGAAGCTCAACCGCAAGTTGCTGTTCGAGTTGGCGACCGCTCGCTTCATCGAGAAGTGCGACGACGTTCTCTTCCTCGGTCCACCGGGCACGGGGAAGAGTCATCTCGTTCA
>JASDVE010000293.1:0-7418 GCA_041891195.1 Myxococcota bacterium
GCTTGTATGTGATGGTCGCCTTGCCGATGCCCTGTTCTTCGAGCCATTCATTGATGCGAGTCTTCGCAGTCTGAGTGTCGAGGCCATCGAGAAAGCCCGAGTTGACCGCGTTCCCTTTGCCGGTGAATGCGGCTTCGCTGATGTCACCGCCTTCGACGACTTGCGCGATCGGGAGGTCGAACGTCTTCGCGAATGCATAGTCGCGTTCGTCGTGTCCGGGGACGGCCATGATGGCCCCGGTGCCATAGCCCGCGAGTACGTAGTCGGCGATCCAAATTGGGATCTCGTCGTCGTTGACGGGGTTGCGCGCGAACGCGCCGGTGAACACGCCGGTCTTTTCGAGGGTGTCGGAAATGCGTGCGCGTTCACTCTTTCGCTGACTCGCTTCGACGTAGCGCGCCACCGCGTCGCGCTGCCCATCGGTGGTGATTTCAGAAACGAGAGCATGTTCGGGCGCCAGCACCATATAGGTCGCGCCAAAAAGTGTGTCGGGGCGTGTCGTGAAAACTTCGACCGACTGCTCAGGGTTCGCCGCGAGGGGGAAGCGAACTTCCGCGCCTTCGGAGCGACCGATCCAGTCGCGCTGCATTTTTTTGATCGGTTCGGGCCAGTCGAGTTCGTCGAGGTCTTCGATCAAGCGATCCGCGAACTTCGTAATGCGAAGCATCCACTGTCGCATCGGAACGCGCTTCACCGGGTGACTTCCGATTTCGCTCTTGCCGTCGATCACTTCTTCGTTCGAAAGCACGGTGCCCAAGGCGGGGCACCAGTTCACCGGAACTTCGGCTAGGTATGCGAGATCGTTTTCGTACAGCTTGCAGAAGATCCACTGCGTCCAGCGCACATAGTCGGGCGACGTCGTGTCGATTTCGCGCGACCAGTCGTAACTGAAGCCGAGCGAACGGATCTGACGACGGAAATTGTCGATGTTCTGTTGGGTCGTGACGCGAGGGTGTGTTCCGGTCTTGATCGCATACTGCTCGGCGGGAAGGCCGAACGCGTCCCAACCCATGGGGTGAAGCACGTTGAAGCCACACATGCGCTTGTAGCGACTGATGATGTCGGTGGCGGTGTAGCCTTCAGGATGGCCCACGTGTAAACCGTCGCCCGACGGATAGGGAAACATGTCGAGGGCGTAGTACTTGGGTTTGTCGTGATCGATTTCGGCGCGAAATGTGTGGTTTTCGAGCCAGTACGCTTGCCAGCGCGCTTCAATGCTTTTGTGGTCGTAGGCCATGGGACCGGGAGAGTGCCGAACCTTTGACCCGCACTCAATGGGGCAAGCGCGTGCGCGGCGCTAAACTTGCGCCATGCTTTCGCCCGAACAACTTGAACGCGCTGACTCCGAGGTGATTGTCGTCTCCGACGGCACTGGCGACACTGCAACTTTCGCCGTAAAGGCCGTGATGCTGCAGTTCAACTCCGAATGGAAGCTGCGCGTCTTTGGCGGCATTCGCCACGAGTCCGAAGTCCGCAGAGTGATCGACCAAGCGGAAGGTTCGAACGCGCTCGTGGTCTTTAGCCTGGTGGACAAGCGGGTGGCGGGCGCGTTGATTCGCGAGGCGGGCAGTCGTGGAGTGCCCACCGTCGACCTGCTCGGGGCTCTGATCGCCAAAGTTGCACAGCACCTCCACGCTGAGCCGCGACATGAGCCCGGTCTGCTTCACGGTTTTTCCGACGAATACTTCGAGCGTATCGACGCCGTTGAATTTGCAGTGCGGCACGACGATGGGGCGAGCCTCGAAACTCTTTTTGAAGCCGACATCGTGTTGGTTGGGGTTTCGCGAACGTCGAAGACGCCCCTTTCGATGTATCTCGCTCAGCGCGGGTTCAAGACCGGCAACGTGCCCCTGGTATCTGGGCTTGAGCCCTCGCCCGTACTCGGCGATATCGATCCGCGGCGGGTCTTCGGTTTGATCGTCGATCACGCGACGCTTCTCACGTTGCGGATCAACCGCTTAAAGGTGCTGCGTGCATCGCCACACAGCTCGTACACCGATTCGGATGCGGTCGAACTCGAATTGCGTCGGGCGCGCAAAGTTTTTCGGGAACGAAGGTGGCGGGTGATCGACATCACCGGACGCGCCGTCGAAGAGACCGCCGCGCGGGTGCTCGACCTCTATCACGCGCAGATCAACTGAATGTAAATCACGGCAGCGGTCTAACGGTTTCAAGAAAGGTGCTGGCTGGGTCGGGGGCGATGGGGAATAGAATGGTTCGCCCCGATCTACCGCAAAGCAAGCATTCAACGACTCCTGACTCCCTGCTCACGACGCGCGCTACACGAGCCGCGCGGGAGAACACAACATGACCATCACAAAAGCCGTCATCGCAGTCGCCGGTTACGGCACCCGCCTGCTTCCGGCGACCAAAGCCGTCCCAAAAGAAATGCTCACGATCGTCGATCGTCCGTGTATCCAACATCTTGTTGAGGAAGCTGCCAAGTCGGGCATCACCGACGTCATCTTGGTGACGCGACCCGGCTCCGAAGCGATCGACCAACACTTCGCCTCATCTCCCGCACTCGAAGCCCACTTGGTCGAACAGGGCAAAGACAAGTTGCTCGAAACGGTAAGGGGGGTGTCGTCCCTCGCCAACGTGACGTCTGTCATTCAGAGCGCCGACCTCCCGTACGGAAACGGCTCGCCGATTCTCGCGGCCAAAGACCATCTCGAGCCCGGTGAAGGCTTCGTCTACATGTTCGGAGATGACCTCGTTTTGTCAGATGTGCCAGCTGTGAAGCAGTTGGTCGACACCTACGACGCCCACAACCCTGCCGCCGTAATCGCAGTACAAGAAGTTCCCGACGAAATGCTTTCGGCCTACGGAATGGTGGCTCTCAAACCCGGTACCGACCCGATGGAATTGGACTCGATCATCGAAAAACCAACAAGAGAAGAAGCCCCTTCCAACCTCGCCCAATTCGGTCGCTTCGTGCTTTCCTACAAAACCGTCGAAGTCCTCGAACAAACCGCCCTAGGCAAAGGCAACGAACTGTGGCTCACCGACGCCATCGACCGCCTAAGCAAAGACGACCGCGTCCTCGTCCAAAAAGTCGAAGGCACCTGGTACACCACCGGCGACCACTACCAACTCCTGATCGCCAACATCGAATACGCCCTATCGGACCCAACAATCAGCGCCAGGCTAAAGACCTACCTCAAGCAAAAGGCAACCTCGCTTTAGCAACTCCAAGCCTCAACGAGCTTCGGCAGCGACATCCTCACCAAGCCACAAAGCCGGCGCGAAGTGCTCTTCATCCGCAACCAGGCGATGCCTTGATGGTCGCTGACCTGGCGTCGCTCCACCAAGCTCATGCGCAGTCCTGACCAACCCAAGGTCAGTCGTCCCGCAGTCCCTTCTTGCGCTCCATCTCCTTCTGCCTCTGAAGCGACTCCAACTGCTCCTCAGAAAGCAGTGCCGTAGCCACCTTGGGTCGTGCGATGGAGTAGAAGGCCGGAACAACCGTAAGCGCACCAAACATATTGATCACCATCAAAATACTGAGCAACTGCGCCATGTCGGCCTGGAAGCGCAAGCTAGAGAACGTCCACAAGCAGATGCCACCCACGATCGTGGTCGCAGTAAACGAAACCGCCATACCGGTGGTCCGCACCGCACGTCGCACGGCTTCGTCGATGTCCGCAGTGTCCACCACCTCGTGGCGGATGCGGTCCACAATATAGATCGCGTAATCGACGCCGATCCCAACACCCACCGACTGCACGGGCAGCGTATTGATGTTGAGCCCCATCCCCTTGACGGCCATGTAGGCCAACGAAAGCATGGTCGCCGTCATGATCTGGAGCAAGATGATCGCTCCACTCGATATCGACTGATACGTGATGGCGTGCAACACGAAGATCACCACGAAAATGAGGATGATGTTCGCGACATGGCTGCGTTCCACCTCGTCGTTGACGGCCGCCAGAATGCCCATCAAGCCGCCGGCCATCACGAACTGCACACCACGCGTCCATGAGTTGGTGGCCTGATACGCAGGGTGTGCGTTAACAGCCTTGATGTCTTCGACGATCAAGTTGGTCGTCTTCATCGACACGGCGCGGATACCTAGCTCTTTGTCTTCCCACCAGAAGTCAACGTCATCGAGTTCCCATTGGGCGAGGTCGTCGGGCCAGGCGAAGTATTCGTCTTCGTCTGCGTCGAAAAGCGCCGACTCGTAGTCTTCAACTGCATTGACTCGGAACTCTTCCATCCATTCGGGGAGTTCCTCCACCGACGTAAACTCGTTTACGGGCACTTGGACATAAGAATCATCGTCCTGGCGGATCTGTACTGTCATGGTGTGGTGACGCGATGGAAGCACTGGGCCGAGCATGTAGAACCAGACGTCCGTTAAGGCTTCGCCGTCGAGTAAGCTCGCGTCTTCATGGGCTTTGTCCATGTCGAGGCGGACGATGACTTCGCCAAGCGGATTCCGCTTGATGAACTCGTTCGCGGCGTGGATCGTCTTGAGGATCGTCTCGCCCTTGTGGTCGCGATAGAAGAAGTTGATGACCGCGTCTTTGCCGTCATCGGTCATAAAGGGTTTGAGTGCGCCTGGCGCACCATTCGTACGGAGCTGGAAGATCTGCTGTCGAATGGTCGCTTGATCGTTTGCGATGAAGTCCCACTTCGGGTCACCGTAGTGATTGATCCGCCACGAGCCGCGCAAGATGGGAACGATCGAAAGGCTCGCTCCAAGGTTGGTGTACTTGTCCATCCAGCGCTCGAACTCTTCGATGCGAAGCACGGGCGTCGCATCTTCGGCGGCCTTCGGGGTGTCCCCTTCGAGGTAGATCTGAATCGTGTCTACGCCGCCGAAGCGTTCGGCGATCTTGGCCGTTGCGACGTTCCATTCATGGTCAGGGAACAAGAGCGGCGTGCCGGGACTCGCCTCGCCGATCTTTGAATGCATCAGGGTGATGTAGGTGGACCCGAGGAGCAGCACGACGGTGGTGACCGCGATGTACCACTTGTAGCGGGGGTGGGTGGTCACGTCGCCGAGGAAGCGCGTGAAGCGAACCATGAAGCCCGGCAAGAAGTGCTCGTGCTCGGTGGGTGCCGGCAAGAAACAGATCAACACCGGGTGAAGGATCTCGACCGTCACGATGATCGAGATCACCCAAAACGCACCAAAGGTTCCGAGGTCCTGCATCTGCGGAATCGAGGTCAAGAGGATCACGAGTAGACCCGCGACGTCGGTAATGATGCCGAGGGTGCCGGGCACGATGAGTTCACTCATCGCGACCGTTGCGGCTTCAATCTTCGCCGCTTCGGGATCCCCCATTCTGGGCAGCAAAATTTCATAGTCCTCGAAGAACCGCTCGGCCATCTGCACTGTGTGGGAAATTGCGCGCGCAGTAATGATTGACGGGATCACGAGGATGAGGGGATCGAAGACGATTCCGACCCAGCCCGTAAAGCCGAGCCCCCAGATCGCAGTCGCGAGGGCGGCGATAAAGGGAATGAACACGCCGTGCCAGCGCCGGAAGTACGCCCACAGCAAGAAGAAGATCATGCCGATCGTGAGCATCAAGAACAGCACGATCTCAAATGCGTGTTTGAGGATCCAGCCGATGAGGATCGGGACACCGGATACGTAGACCTCGTGGTTTTCGTCTTCGATTTCGGCCTTGATCTGTTGAACCCAATCGAAGACCGCCATCACGGTGGGTCGGCCACTTAAGCGGTCGGTGACGAAACCTGCGGTGACGAGCGCACCCTTTTGGTCGAGCGACACCAGGCGGCCGTAGATGTAGGGCGGGTTTTGCCGCACCAGAGCGCCGAGGGCGTCGGCTTCTTCTTGGGTTTCCGGCAAGTTTTCCATCAACACGTTGGTTTCGATGTCGCCGGAGGCTTCGATCTGGATCACGCGCGTATTGTTCGCCGTAACCGAGCGGATCTCGTAATGGTTGACCGGATAGGGAGGGTAAAGTTCGTCGAGTTTCTTCTGGACGTCGTCGTATTCCATCCCCTGTTCGTCGAGCTCGTCGCGTAGCGCGTCGCGCTCGTCGGTGTGGCTCGTGTAGCCCTTGCCGTCCAGGGCCATGGTCATCTTGTGAATCTTGGCGATCGTCTCGGGGTTGAAGATGTCCCCGTCCTTCACGACGAGTGCCATCGCGACCGTCGACGAGCCGCCGAAGACCCCCGAAAACTTGTCCTGTGCGCGGATGTAAGGATGATCGGGCCACTGGGAGCGCGCGATCGTGTCGATCTTCACCGCGGGTCCAGGCAGCGGATACCCAAGGGCGGTCGTCGCCGAATTGAGGATCGGGTAGAAAAAGAACCCGGTCGAAAGAAAGAGTAGAACCGCAATGATGCCGCGGCGGCGCACGACCATCTTGGCAAAGCGGAGGGTCATCGATTCGTTGGCGGATGCTCCGGCCATGGTTTCCTCTTTAATCTTGTTCGCAGGTTGCAGCAGGTTTAGGCGCAGTTTGCTGATGCAGCGCTCCCGCTTGCGGGCTCTACGCTCACTTGGCGACGTACTTGCGTGTTTTTTGTGGAGATGTGTGCCCGGAGACGCCGATTCTGAAGACACCGGCTTCGACCCAAGCAGAAGAAATGGTGCTTGTACGGAAGGGGGGTAGCCAAACCGGGGCGAGGCCGCAGCGGAAATTTTACGAATGCCGAGCAAACGTTATTTGTTACCAGGGGTTCTGGTCAAGCGAAGGCGGAAGGTTTTTTGCCTACGGACAAGAAAACGAGCGAACTGACGTGCAGTCAGTCGCTGTCCTCGTATTTGTCGATGTGGACGGCTTCACCCGGTTCGACACCATGCGTTTGCACCTCCGCGAAGCAGTGCTGCAAGAAGTGTCGTGGTGAAACGACCGCTGCACCGCGATGACGAGTCTTCCCCGTTAGGCGACGGTCTCCAGACACAACGGCGATCTCGTCCGTATCCTCGGCATCGCGAACTCGACGAACGATCCAGTCATCCGCCGAAGGTGCGAATTCAACGATGAGGCGCGGCGCTGTGCCCCTTAACGGAGTTTCGGGCGGATGACTGCCATCGAACACGAGCCAGATCTCAGCGTCACGATCGGGGAAGCCCCCGGCGACCGCGACCAGGCGCTCGCGCATGCTTGCGGACCAGAAGGGTTTTTGACGGGTTCGCGGGTCGCCTGGGGGAGCGTCGGGTCCGCCAGTTTGCTTTCGAAACGGGGCACAATGGAGAACGTTATATCCGTCAACCAGCCAGACCCGCGCTCGGGGGAGGGGCTCGAGCTCATCGAGGTCATGCTCATCGAGGTCATTGGCATCAGCGTCGTCGCTCGCACGTTCTTGCGTCGCGAAATCGCCGGCCCCATCAGCGTGGCCCTCGGTCTGAGGATGCGAGCTGGGTGCTGAAGGATTCTGTTTTTTCTCGTGAATCATGATTTCCCGAGTGAATACTGCGATTTGAGGTCCATGTG
>JASDVE010000293.1:7428-13743 GCA_041891195.1 Myxococcota bacterium
AACCAGCCCCAGCACGCCCGTGATCGAGGGCATGGCTGGCTGTGTGGCTGGCCGTTTTGCCGGCTGCGTGACCTGTTGCGTGATGGCCCCTGACGTCCGGACCATCATAGGGACTCGCCCCCGCGATGAGTGCCCAACTCAGCCCAAAGGTCAGCCCAAAGATGACAAAACCGGCCATTACGCCGAGCGCTTGGAGCGCCCCGGCGGTTGCCTCCCGAACTGATCTGTACGCATCCCACTCCGGGTGCATCGAGATGGATCTCGTTTTCGGGCTGTTCCGGCTCGTTTTCCTGAGATTTCCTTGGGCCATCGTGTGGTCTCCTTCTATCTACATATATATTTGTCTAATTGGCTATTTTTTATCTGTCTAACTGAGCACTAGGGACCCCCAGCCCAGCCGCCTGTCTGTCTGTTCGTCTGTTGGTCTGTCCCTTGTTATGGAGAGGGTTTGAAATTGAGAGGGCCGGACCTACGGGGGCTGAGTTTGGCGATCTGCCAGCCTTACGATGTTCCAGCTCGACTCTGTCGCGATTTCGCCATGGCTCGCGCCCGTACAGCAAGAGCTAGACTCGGTTTTTCGGTACGAGGCCAGTGTCCATGTCGGTCGTGACAGGACGGGTCACATCAGCCAGGAAAATCGACGTTCGACCCCTATTCAGATCCAAAATCTGAGTGATCCCAGCAAGGACCCTAAAACGATGAGTCGCGACCTCAACAACGCTGCCCAGGACAAAGTGGCTCTGGCCCTGATCCAGTCGAGTGCGACAAGCGACATCGCCGCAAATCTCACGAAGGCCTGCGCGCGGATCGAGCAGGCCGCGTTGGACGGGGCTGAACTGGTGTGTCTTCAGGAACTCTTCGTTGCGCCATATCCATGCCAGGGCGAAGTCGCCGAGCGATTTGACTGGGCCGAGCCGATCCCTGGACCCACCAGCGAGGCGCTCTGCAAACTCGCGGCTTCCAAAAACATTGCGATCGTCGGCTCGGTCTTCGAAGAGCGCGCGAAGGGCCTGTACCACAACACGGTGGTCGTGATCGACGCGGGCGGCGTGATCGTGGGCCGCTACCGCAAAATGCACATCCCCGACGACCCGCTGTATCAAGAGAAGTACTACTTCACTCCGGGTGACACCGGTTTCGTTTCAATTCCGACTCGCTTCGCAAACGTTGGGCCCCTGGTGTGCTGGGATCAGTGGTTTCCAGAAGCGGCGCGGCTCGCAAGCCTGGCGGGTGCCCAAGTGCTCGTATACCCGACTGCGATCGGCTGGCAGTTCGACGAAACCCCGGAAGAAGACGCTGCGCAACATGACGCGTGGGAAACCGTGCAGCGCGCCCATGCGATCGCGAATGGTGTTTTCGTGGCGTCCATCAATCGAGTCGGCCAAGAAGACGGCATTCGCTTTTGGGGGCAGTCATTCGTCGCCGATCCCTTCGGTCGGGTTCTCGCCCGCGCGTCTTCAGAAAAGGAAGAAACCCTGCTTGTCGAATGCGATCTCGGCTTGATCGAAAAAGTGCGACGAGACTGGCCCTTCCTGCGCGATCGGCGCATCGATGCCTACGGTGACCTCACCAAGCGATTGCGCGACGAGTGAGCGCGGAGCGGCCGATCGATGCGGGCCCCGCTGCGGCGGGCTTTCGCTGGCCAGCGGAATGGGAGCCCCACGCTGCCACTTGGCTTTCCTGGCCGCATAATCTTCAAACGTGGCCCCGTCGCTTGGAACAAGCCGAGCGCGCGTTTGTCGAGATCGTCGCCGCGCTGAGTCCTCACGAAGAAGTTCGCATTAACGTGGTCGGGGGGCCAATGGAAGACCGGGTCAGAGCGCGGCTCGCCGCGCGTGGCGTCGAAGTAGACCGGGCGGTGCGCTTCTTTCAGATCCCAACCGATGATGCCTGGGTCCGTGACCACGGACCGATCTTCGTCGTCGGTGAAGGTCCGCCGGGCGAGCGCGAGGTTGCACTCCATGATTTCGGCTTCAATGCCTGGGGGGGCAAGTACCCGCCGTGGGACCGAGACAATGCGGTTCCCGCAAAAATCGCCGAGCTTGCGAAGCTGCAGCGCTTCGAGACCGGTTGGGTTCTCGAGGGCGGCTCGATCGATGGCAACGGCGACGGATGCATCCTCACGACCGAATCGTGCCTGCTTCATCCCAACCGGAATCGGGCAGACGACGGGCGCGCTGTAACGCGCGAAGACGTCGAGCAAGTGCTCGCGGACACCCTTGGCGCGACCGACGTGGTCTGGCTCGCCGAAGGCATTGCGGGGGACGATACCGATGGACATATTGACGACATCGCGCGGTTCGTGGCACTCGACCGCGTCGTTGCTGCAGTCGAAGACGACGCAAGCGACATCAACCACCGCCCGCTTCAGAAAAATTTCGAGTGCTTGCAGGCGTTTCGCGGAGCGCAGGGGCAAGCGTTCGATGTGGTTTCCTTGCCCATGCCGCCTCCACTTGTCTTGGATGGGCAACGATGTCCTGCGAGCTACGCCAATTTCTATCTCGCGAACAATGTCGCCCTGGTTCCGACCTTCGAAGTTCCCACTGACCCCCGCGCTATTGACGTTCTGCGGGACTGTCTGCCTGGCCGTGAGGTCATTGGGATCGACAGCCGCGATCTCGTCTTTGGCTTGGGCGCGATTCACTGCCTGACGCAACAGCTCCCGCGCTAGTGGCCTGCACTGAACGGTCGGGGGCGGCGAGCTTCAAATTCTCCAAAATTGCGGACTGGGGAGTTCCCCACTCTCGGGGTAATCGTGTAAGCTGGCTCCGCGGCAGTACTGATTGGGCGCAGTTTGTCTCTCGCAGCCCCCTGTCGGCCGCGAAGATATCCTTTCGGGGCGCGCCTCGAACCGGATACAAGTCAAGCCCTGTCACTGAACTGAACCTTTCATCGAACCCAATTTTGGAGATCGCGTGGTCGAAGTCTCCCGACACGACATTATTATTGTAGGCGCCGGTGCCGCGGGCATTCGCGCCGCGATTGCCGCCGCCGAAAAGGACCCGAGTGCATCGATCGCGATGATCTCGAAGGTCTATCCGATGCGAAGCCACACGGTTTCCGCGGAGGGCGGCGCAGCAGCGGTTGCCCGTGACGACGACAACCAGGAAATGCACGGCTGGGACACCGTTAAGGGTTCCGACTTTCTTGGGGATCAAGACGTCATCGATTACTTCGTTGAAGAAGCTCCGAAGGAACTGGCCCTGCTCGAAAACTGGGGCTGCCCTTGGAGCCGCAACGACGACGGCACTGTGGCAACCCGCGCATTCGGCGGCATGACGGTCAAGCGCACGTGGTACGCGGCGGACAAAGTCGGCTTCCACATGCTCCACAGCCTGTTCCAGCATTCGATGCGGTTCGAGAACATCGTCCGCTACGACGAGTACTTCGTCACCAAGCTTCTAGTCGAGAACGGGCGCGCCTGTGGCGTTGCCATGCTCGACATTCGCACCGGGGAGATGAAGGCTGCGCTCGCAGGAGCGGTAGTGATCGCTTCCGGTGGAGCCGGCAAGGTTTTCCCGTTTACGACCAACGGCATGATCAAGACCGGCGACGGGATGTCGTTGGCTTATCGCGCGGGTGTGGGTCTGAAAGACATGGAATTTGTCCAGTATCACCCGACGGGTTTGCCGGGCACGGGCATCCTGATCACCGAAGCGACTCGCGGTGAGGGCGGCTATCTGCGCAACAGCGAAGGCTCCCGCTTCCTCGTCGACTACGACTACGGCGTCGGGAACAAGGCTGAGCTTGGGCCGCGCGACATGATCTCGCGGGCGATCATCCAGGAGTTCGAAGCCGGTCGCGGCATTCCGGACAAGCATGGCGAGCACGCGAACCTCGACCTCACGCATCTCGGCGAAGAAGCCATCATGTTCAAGCTCCCGTTCGTGCGTGAGCTTGCGAAGACCTACGTGGGCGTCGACCCGGTGCACGAGCCTATCCCGATCCGTCCCGTGGTTCATTACATGATGGGTGGCATCGACACGGATGTGGAGGCGGCGACCAGCATGCCGGGGCTCTACGCCGCGGGCGAAACCGCATGTGCTTCGCTCAATGGTGCAAACCGCCTCGGCTCGAACTCGCTGACTGAATGTCTGGTCTTCGGAGCGTCGGCGGGTCGCAACGCACTCGACTTTGCCAAGGGGAGCGACGCGGGCAACGAAGCCGCGCTCACCGCCCAGGCCGAAGAAGAAGCGGGCCGCATTGAGTCTTTTCGTGGTAGTCAACGCGGGGAAGAGAAGATTTCGGGGATCCGCAAGGAACTCAATCTTTCAATGGAAAGCGGCTGCGGCGTATACCGGGAGCAGGAGACCATGCAGACGTGTGTCGAGGAAGTTGAGGTCCTCAAGCAGCGTTCGCAGCATCTCAAGCTCGATGATCCGAGCAAGGTGTTCAACACCGAACTCATCGCAGCGCTTGAGTTGACCGCAATGATCGACGTCGCTGAATCGCTGGTGAACGCCGCAGTGGTCCGCAAGGAATCACGCGGTGCGCATACCTGCCGAGACTTTCCGACCCGCGACGATGAGAACTTTCTACACCACTCAGTGGCCTTCCACGAAGAGGGTGCTCGACCCCGAATCGAAAAAAAGAAAGTCACCCTGGGCCATTGGGTACCCGAGGAGCGCAAGTACTAATGAGTGCCGAAGCATCCGTAGAAGTCAAAAAAGTGATGAAGACCATCGTGATTACCCGCTTCGATCCTGACAAGGACGAAGGGAGGCGAACCCAGGAATATACGATCCCGGTTGAAGAAGACTGGAAAATCCTGGACGCGATCAACTACATCAAAGATGAAGTGGACCCCACGGTTTCGCACCGCTGGTCGTGCCGCATGGCCGTATGTGGCAGTTGCGGGATGATGGTGAACGGCGAGCCGACGCTGACCTGCAAGACGGCACTCACGAACTACGGTGAGCGCATCGTGGTTGAGCCGCTTGCAAACTTCCCTGTCGTACGTGACCTGGTCGTTGACCTCGACGGCTTCATGGACAAAGTCAAGAGCGTGAAGCCTTGGATCATGAAGGCCAAGGAAGAGGCGGCGAGCGAAGAATTTAATTCCAAGGGCACGTACTCGCAGTCGCCGGAGCAACTCGCCACGTTCAAGCAGTTCAGTATGTGCATCAACTGCATGCTCTGTTACTCGGCTTGCCCGGTTGTGGCGAACGAGCCTGACTTCCTAGGGCCCGCCGCGATCGCACTCGGCCACCGCTACAACCTAGACAGCCGCGACGAAGGCAACGACGAGCGCAATGACATCTTCCGCGACGAAGGGACTGTGTTTTCATGTTCCTACGCCAACGAGTGCAGCGCCGTTTGCCCGAAGGGCGTGGATCCCGCGGCCGCAGTCAACCAGGCCAAGTTCGGCGCCGTGATCGATTGGGCGAAGGGCTTCGTCGTACCGAGGGGGGGGAACTAGCGATGTCGATCCCCGCACATCCCGACGCGATGCACCCGCCGAAGCCGGGTCGCACCCGCACAGCGCCGCCCGAAATGCCGAGCACTTGGTGGAGCGCACCGCGCATCCGCACCTACTTGCTATTCGATCTTACGGGCGTCATTTACTTCTTGTTGGCCTTCGTCGCAATTCGTCTGGTTTGGGCGCTCGGCGAAGGGCCGGAACGCTACAACGAAGTACTTGCGTCCTTTTCGAACCCGCTCTACATCGGCTTCCACGCGCTTTCTTTGGTGGCAGTGATCTTCGTTGGGATTCGCTTCTTCAGTTTGTTTCCGAAGGCGCAGCCGCGGGACACAGGGCTTCCGATGCCTCCCGAAGGCGTGATCAAGGGCATGCTCTACGTCGCATGGATCGGAGTGACCGTTCTTCTCAGCGCGATTCTGGCCGGAGGGATTTTCTAATGAAGACTTTTCTTCTGCGCATGGAGCCGTTGATCTGGTTCATGTTTGGCCAGGGCATCATGATTGGCACCATCTTGCTCACGGGCTGGGTGCTGGTTGTGGGTCTGTTGATCCCGCTCGACATCGTTTCCGCCGAGGCGCTTAGCTACGAGCGCGCACACATGCTTGGATCGAACATCATTGGCCGCTTGCTGCTCGGTGCACTTCTGGTGTTGCCGCTCTGGAAGGGCGCGCATCACGTTCGCTCGGTTTCGGTCGACTTCCACGGTGGCGATCGCGATACAGCGGTTGGCGCAGTGCTCTACCTGATCGCATCGATCGGTTCGATCGTCGCCTTGATCGCAGTGGTACGGCTCTAGTCTTTCGAGAAGGCGTGTTAGGAGTCTGCGCCGCAGAAGGCTCACGCGCCCAAACGCGGATCCAATGCCGCTGGCTGCGTTGCGAAAGCTAGCTGTA
>JASDVE010000294.1:0-3051 GCA_041891195.1 Myxococcota bacterium
TAAGCACGGCAAGCCCCCGGCCTACGCCGAGCTAATAGGGAACGGCTTCGCCATCGGCTCGCGGATCACTGCCTCCAGTAATCAGACCCGTTTCGGGGTCGATCACAATACTCTGCGCGGATGACCAGCGTCTACCCGAGATGTCTACGGTGTGCCCTCTCGCTTCAAGGGCGCGCACCACGTCTTTGGAAAACTCTGGTTCCAAGAACAACTTGTCGGGAATCCACTGATGGTGGAAGCGCGGCGCCGCCACGGCTTCTTGGACGTTCATCCCGAAGTCGACCACGTTTAAGATCGTGAGCAATGTCGTCGTGATAATGCGCGGTCCGCCGGGGCTGCCGCTCACCATCATGGGCTTGCCGTCTTTGACGACGATCGTGGGCGTCATGCTCGAAAGCGGTCGTTTTAGTGGTTCGATCGCGTTCGAGCCTCGCGTATCGACCAGCCCGTAAGCGTTCGGCGTGTCCGGCGCGACCGCGAAGTCGTCCATCTCGTTGTTGAGGATGACGCCGGTACCCGGGACGGTAATGCCCGAACCGAAGGGGGTGTTGATCGTCTTCGTGATCGAGACCGCGTTGCCGGCTCCGTCGACGACCGACAAATGCGCAGTTCCCGAATCATTGTTCGGCAAGCCCGGGCCCTCGACGGTGATCGCCATCTCTTTGTCGAAGCCAGTGCCGAGGGCGCGATCGGCATTCGGCGCATTGATGCGAGCACGCTGCTTCTTCGCGTATTGCTTTGAGATCAACTTCGCAACAGGCACGTCCACGAAGTCGGCGTCCCCCATGTAGGCCGCACGGTCCGCGAAGGCGAGCTTCATGGCTTCGCCGATCAGATGAACGCTCGCGCTACTGCCTGCACCGTGTTGCGCCAGGTCGTAGCCCTCGAGGATGTTCAGCACTTCGAGTAGAACGACACCCCCTGACGAAGGCGGCGGATAGCTATGGATTTCAAGGCCGCGATAGTTGCCGCTGACCGCTTCACGCAAGACAGGCTTGTAGGCCTTGAGGTCCTCGAGGGTCAGGATGCCGCCCCGCTTTGCAACCTCGCTCGCGATCGCCTTGCCGATCGAACCGGAATACATCGCTTTGGGACCTTTCTTCGCGATGGCCTTCATGGTCTTTGCAAGATCTTTTTGGACGAGACGCCATCCGACTTCGACGGCCCCTCCCCCGTTAAATTGAATGCGTGCAGTCTCTGGAAATCGTTCGGCGTCTAAGTATTTTCGCATTCGTGAAACCATGCGCGCGTGATAAGGGCCGATTTCGAAACCGTCCTTCGCGAGTTTGATGGCCGGTGCGATCACAGTCGCGAGCGGAAGCGTTCCCCATCGATCAAGTGCCAGCACGAGGCCCTGCACGAGGCCTGGGGTTGCAACCGCGAGTGGTCCCGACCGCGACGCAAACTTCGGCACTCCTTCTTCTATGTACATATCGCGATGGGCTTTGGCGGGCGCCGTTTCGCGCGCGTCGATCGCGATCGTTTCGCCGTCAGCGGTTCGAATCAAAACGAACGCGCCACCACCGAGACCAGACGAAAACGGTTGCGTGACACTCAGTGCAAAAGCCGTCGCCACCGCGGCGTCAACCGCGTTGCCTCCCTTCGCGAGCATTTCGCGTCCAGCATTGGCAGCGTCGACTTGGGACGTCACCACCATGCCGCGTTGACTCTGCTGAGGCGTCTTGCTTGCCGCCTGTACGTAGGGAGCGAGCAACAGCGCGGACAGTATTGCGACAAACAACCCCCGCGTTACCGGCGCGAACACACGATAGACTGAAAAGTTCAACAACCCCTGCCGATGAGAAAGAGGCGAGGTCAAAGATGAAGTGCGGTGCGCGTGCGGTTGTTTTGACATGCGATCAAAATTATCACACCCACGCCCGCACCGAGCCGAGTACCGAGCCCACAACTCAAGACCATGAAATCATGAAGCATTCTTCCAACATTGCGAAGCAGCATCTTGAACCCGCAGCCGCTCGTGCGCGGCTTTGGCTCGTCGCATTCGCGGTGGTCCTGGGCTCGTGGGTCCCCGTGGCGTGCGACGAAAAGGGCCCTCCGTCGCGCCAAAACCAGGTCCATCAAGTGGACGGTTTCGCTGAGCAAGCAGCCGCCTTCGCTTGGCCAGGCGAACCGAGTCACGTGGTGGCTCTCGAATTCGCGGACCGCGGAACGGTCCGCATCGGCCTCTACGATCAAGTCGCTCCTACGACCGTGGCACACTTTGTCGACTGCGTGACCCGTGGCGTTTACGACGACACGCTTTTCCACCGGGTCATCAAAGGCTTCATGATCCAGGGTGGCGACCCCAGCACGCGCAAACGCGGGCCCGACTCGACCCAAGGCGACTGGGGCGACTTATCGGTTGAAGACGAATACCAGCCGATCCATCACGACCGCGGCGTCGTGTCCCTGGCGAATCGAGGTCGCTCCGGCAGCGCTGGCAGCCAGTTTTTCATTGTCCACCAGGACAGTCCCCACCTCGACGGGAAGTACACCGCCTTCGGTCGCGTGATCTCGGGCATCGAAGTCGTCGACGCGATCACGGAAATCGAAACCGATGTGGTCGGACGCTGGGGAAACAAGAACACCCCCCTCGAGAACGTCGTGCTCACGCGCGCACTGCTCGAACGCGGAGCGATGGCGAAGGGGAATCGGGCTTTCGAGGAGCCGGCTCGCGACGAATCAGGAATCAACTCTTCGCTGCCGGCAACCGAAGAAGAAACCAGCAATTAGCAGCAAGTTGCCTTTCAAGCGCCAAAATAGGCCATTGAAGACGACGGCAAGATTATCGAACGCGGCTAGCCCCCTACCCAGGGAATGGCTAGAGTCCGCGCCGCGTGGCCTGGTAGCTCAGTTGGTAGAGCACTCGACTGAAAATCGAGGTGTCACTGGTTCAAGTCCAGTCCGGGCCACCACCTCTTTCTCGTTCAATGACGTTCGTTTGCGGAGGCATGGGTTCGCAGCGTCTCACGCACCTCCGTTGGTAGGGTAAGCACTAGGTAAGCGCCTCGGACCGGCGAGAGATTTTTTCAGAAAAATCCGCTGACCGGA
>JASDVE010000295.1:0-7500 GCA_041891195.1 Myxococcota bacterium
ATCCCAGGTTCATGTGATGTTTCGCGTCGGAGACGATCCGCTCGGGAGACGAACTCAGTTTGCCGGTTCGATTGAAGTCACCGGTGGTGTCGCCACAACCGCTTTTCTCGAAGCGCTCTCGCCCCATGCGGGCGAGATGCTCGATGAGGTAGCGCACCTGGACCTCTCGGCGTTTCTAGTCGGCGACGACGTTGGCTTCATCGTACCGAAACAGCGGGCACCGATTCGTTACCAATACTTAATGAGACGCCAGGCGAAGCTTTCCCACGCGCAGTACATCAAGCACTACCAAGAAACGCATTCTCAGTTCGGAATCCAGACGCCCGGGATCGAAGGGTACGCTCAGTTTCTGGTCGATCTTGATGCGAGCCGTCGTGCAGCAAAGGCAGGTGGCTTTGGGGTGTGTGGGGTCGACAGCGTTTCTCAGCTCTCGCTTGTTTCCGTTGAAACATTTATCGCGGCGGTTTCGACGTCAAAGGTGGGTCCCGCGGCGACGGCGGATGAGCGGACGTTTGTCGACCGAAGAAACTCGCATGATTTTATCTCGCACGTTGAATGGGACGACGCATAGACTTCGTGCCAATATGGCAGCCCTATGGCAGCCCCATGGCAAACCCATGGCAACCCGCGACGCGGGGTCCGCAAAGGAGAGTTCAAGATGACCGACACAGCCACTGCAGCGGTGCGATACCCGGAGCTTGGGTGTTACCTGCTTGCGGGGCAGCCGAAGAGCCCCCGCGATTTGATCGATGAAGCGATGGGTGCCGAAGATCTTGGTCTCGGTACGGCATTTATTTCCGAGCGCTACCAAAGCAAAGAAGCCGCAACGCTGTGTGGTGCCGCGGGTGCGGTGACGCAGTCGATTCGGATTGCAACCGCGGCGACCAATCACAATACACGCCATCCCATGGTGTCCGCGGGACACGCGCTTACGATGCATGGCTTGACGGGCGGGCGATACGTCTTTGGCATCGGTCGCGGTATCGAAGTGATGCAGCGCGCGTATGGCATCCCGCTCATCACAACGGCCCAAATGGAGTCGTTCGTCGACCTGATGCGCAAGCTCCTCGGCGGAGAAGCCGTGGTCGGCTACGACGGTCCTCTGGGGACGTACCCGTTCTTGCGTCTCGGGCCCGACGTGCGAGACGAAGTGCCAATGTCCCTTGTGGCATTCGGCCCGAATTCACTTGCCCTCGGCGGGCGCTGCTTTGATGAGGTGGTGCTCCATACGTTCTTTACCGATGAAACCACCGAGCGCGCCGTACGGAACGTCAAGCGCGCGGCCGAAGAAGCGGGCCGTGACCCTGAACGCGTCAAAGTCTGGTCGTGCTTCGCGACGATCGGGGACCACATTGAAGAAGACCGTCGTCTGATGAAGTCAGTCGGCCGGCTCGCGACCTATTTGCAGGGATACGGCGACTTGCTCGTGCGCACGAACGGCTGGGACCCCGAGGTGCTCGCAACGTTCAGAGCAGACAAACTCGTGAGCGAGTTTGCCGGTGGCATTGATGTTCACGCGTCGACCGCGCAATTGGAACACATTGCCGAGCTGCTTCCTGCCGAATGGCTTGCCCCCGCTGCCACGGGATCGTCGGACCAATGTGTGAACGCGATCGTGGGTCAGTTGGATCTTGGGTGTGACGGCGTGATTCTTCACGGCGCGACCCCGGACGAACTTACGCCGATCATCGAAACCTATGGGAAGCGCGACTCACAATAGACCTCGCTTCGCACGATATGTTCGTCTCGCTTCACAGACTCATCAACCCAGAGGAAATATTTCATGTCCGAACTCCCAAGCCCAGATTCAAAACATCCGGCCCGTCTCGCGTCGTGGCGATCTGCTGACGCGGTTGCGCGCGGCGACAAGCAGGCCTGGCTCGACAACTTTGCCGACGACGCCATTGTCCAGGATCCGATCGGCAAGTCGATGATCGACCCAAGCGGGGAGGGGTTTCGTGGCAAACAGGCAATCGAAGGTTTCTGGGAGAAGAACATTGCTTTTGGGCGTCCGATGTTTTCGCTACAAAGTTCGATTTGCTCCGGCAATGAATGCGCGAATATCGGAACGCTGACGATCCAATTCCCAAATGGTGTGATTTCGCAGCTGTACGGTGTTTACACGTATCGCGTAAATGATGAAGGCAAGGTCGTAGCCCTCCGCACGTATTGGGAGGCAGAAGACATGAAGATGTATCCGCCGATCGCCGAACGCGGCGCCTAATTCGCTCAACGTCGTCGTGAGGATGCGCGAGGTCTCTGAGCAACGAGCAAGCGAGCACAGCGACAAGCCTTTTTCGTCGGGGCGATTTCCCAATCCAGTGAAGACGGATGCCGAGGCCTGCGCTTTACTCCTGCGTGGCGCCGCACCCGGCTCCTTTTTGTAAACCACCGCCCGCGTGAAGCGCGTGTGGTCTCACCCGAGAGACAGCCAACCCTCATGGAATTTCAGTACAGCGACAAGTGCAACCTCGCCCTCGACCAGCTCAACCAGTTCATGGACGAACACGTCTACCCGAACGAATCGGCGTACTACGAACAACACGACGCCCTGTCTAATCGCTGGGAAACGCCGCCTTTGATGGAAGAGCTTAAATTGAAGGCCAAGGAAGCGGGTCTGTGGAATCTATTCCTGCCGAAGAGTGATCGGGGTCCAGGCTTTAGCAACCTCGACTACGCGCCGCTTTGCGAAGTGATGGGACGCGTCGGCTTCGCGCCCGAAATCTTCAACTGCTCGGCTCCCGACACCGGGAATATGGACACCATCGAACGCTACGGGACCGAAGACCTCAAAAAGAAATGGCTCGACCCGCTGCTCGCCGGCGACATTCGCTCCGCCTTCGCGATGACCGAGCCCGATGTGGCGTCGTCTGATGCAACGAACATTGCGACCCGGATCGATCGCGACGGCGACGAATACGTCATCAATGGCACCAAGTGGTGGACGAGCGGCGTGATGGACGTGCGTTGCAAGATCCTCGTAGTGATGGGGCGCACAAATCCCGACAACCCGATTCATTCGCAGCAGAGCATGGTCCTGGTTCCGCTCGATACGCCCGGGGTCACGGTCTTGCGCCACCTGCCTGTCTTCGGATACGACGACGCTCCGCACGGTCACGGCGAAGTCGAATTCAAGGATGTTCGCGTTCCCGTCGAAAATATTTTGCTCGGCGAAGGACGTGGTTTCGAAATTGCCCAAGGGCGCCTTGGCCCAGGCCGCATTCATCACTGCATGCGCGTGATCGGCATGGCGGAACGCGCGCTTGAAAAGATGTGTGCGCGGATCATGACTCGCGAAGCCTTTGGCAAGCCGATCTACCAGCACTCGGTCTGGGAAGAACGTGTGGCTGACGCGCGCATTGATATCGAATGCTCGCGCTTGCTCACCCTCAAGACGGCCTACATGATGGACACGGTGGGCAACAAGGTCGCACGGGCCGAAATTGCCATGATCAAGGTGAAGGCTCCGATCATGGCGCTCAAAATCATCGACGACGCAATTCAGGCCCACGGTGGCGGCGGCGTGACGTCAGACTTCGGTCTTGCAGCCATGTATTCCGGCATGCGAACCCTGCGCATCGCCGACGGTCCGGACGAAGTTCACCGCCGCACGATCGCAAAGATCGAATTCAAGCGGCAGCGCGCATTGATGAGCGAATAGTTCGAAGCGCGGCTCGCTCTTTCGAGCGGGCCGCGTCTGTTCGGTCCCTAGGACACGATTGATCGTGCTTTCTCGCGCATCCCTTTTCTCGTCTCTCGCCGCAAAAGACCTCGAAACGCTTGCGGTCGTCTTAGAAGCGCGGGTGCTGAAACCTCGGGAAGAGCGCTTCGGCGAAGTTGAGGGGGTCGGAGAAATCGGATTGCTTGCACAACCCGAACGCACCGCGATGGTTGTTGCGGTGACGGCGGTGTGATCTGATCGAGGTCGAACGACTCGAGGACTGCGTGGCGTTCTTACCGGCTGAAGAAACGCAACCGCGTCGCCCTACGAATCGATGAACGTCTGGTGCCAGAGTTCGGTCAGCAGAAAACCGAAGATGGGTGCCGTCCAGTCGGCCTTGCCTCTCATGTGATCGTCGATCATCGTGTCCATGCGCGCGGCGTTAAAAACCCCGCGCGTGCGACAACGTGTGTCCCTGGACAGGTCTTCGATTCGTTCTCGCCAGTTGCCACGGATCCATTCGTGAATCGGGACGACGAAGCCGTGTTGCTTGCGCGCGGTCGTGCCCGATGGGAGCGATGACTGCATGGCCTTGCGTAAAATTGCCTTGGTGTTGTTTTGCGTAACCTTCAGTTCGGGCGGCATCGAAAGACACAGTTCCACGAGTTCGTGATCTAGGAAGGGAACGCGGGCTTCGAGAGAATGGGCCATGGTGATTTTATCCGCGCGAATTAGCAGTTCGTTGGCCATCCACCCGCGCATGTCATAGAGGAAGAAGCGCTGCTTCGCGGAACTCAGTTCGCGGTAGTCGTCGAGCAGGGCCGCTTCGTACTCTGACGTCATGCCTCCAAACTGGGAAGCGATTTCGGGAGCAAAGAGCGACTGGCTCGTGTCTTGTGCACCGCCGCCGGAAAACGCGCTCGAACTAAACGCGGCATAAGCGCCGTCGGGACCCTGGGTAATTTGATTCAATCGCTTGATCCGGTTCCCGGTGTTCGTCGTTGGCAATAGGCCGCTCGCAAAGTTTGCAAAGCCATTCAGGCCGGGCACGGCATCGCGAAAGCTACGCCAACGCAACAGTTGATCGATCCGGCCAAATTTTTGATAGCCGCCATTGACCTCGTCGGACCCGTCACCCGCGAGAACAACTTTTACATCGCGACTCGCGAGTTCGGACACCGCATAGAGCGGGATAGAAGACGTGTTGATGAGAGGCTCTTCGAGATGCCAGATCATTTTTTCGAGAAGTGCCGGCGCGCTTGGCTGGATCTGCGTTTCGTGGTGGTCGGTTGCATGCATCGACGCCACTTCTTTGGCTTCGCTCGATTCGTCGTGCCAGCCGCTGCCGAAGCCCGCGGTATAGGTCTGCACCGGCTGGTCCGAAAACTCAGAAGCGAGGGCAACGAGCGAACCCGAGTCAAGCCCGCCACTCAAGAAGGCGCCCACCGGAACATCGCTGATCAAGTGTCCCTCGACGGTTTCGCTGAGCTTGGCTCGGAGGGCTTCGCTCCATTCGTCGAGGCTGCGCTCGGGGCCTTCGAGGGCTTCTGCACCAGGGGGGCGCCAATACTCTTCGACCGTCACGCGGTCGTCCCGGTAACTGAGCGAGTGTCCGGCGGCGAGTTTCGAGATGCCTTCGAAAGCGGTGCGAGGGGGGAGGGTGAAGCGAAAGCCAAAGTGCTGAAGGAGCCCAGTCGTATCGACGGCGGGCTGGACTTCAGGATGTTTTAAAATCGCCTTGAGTTCGGAGGCAATGATGAGAGAGCTTCCATCGTTGCGGTAGTAGAGGGGCTTGATGCCGAGGCGATCGCGCGCGGCAAACAGCGCCTGACGCCGGTCGTCCCAAATCACGAACGCGAACATACCGCGCAGTTTCGAAAGACAACCGGGCCCCCCCCATTCTTCGTATCCGTGGAGGATGACTTCGGAATCTGAACTCGATTTGAAGCGGTGTCCGCGGCCTTCGAGTTCCCGGCGTAGTTCGGCGAAGTTGTAGATCTCGCCATTGAACGTCAGCCGAACCGTACCGTCTTCGTTTTCCATCGGTTGACGGCCCGCCGCCGACAGATCGATGATCGAAAGCCTGCGATGGGCGAGACCAATGCGCCCGCGAACCCAGTACCCCGCGTCGTCGGGACCTCGGTGCACCATGGTGTCCGCCATCGATCGAAGAATCGCTTCGTCGATCTGTGCCGCTTCGTCAAACAGGCAATGGGCAAGGATGCCGCACATGGTCGGGACTCGTCTCCTGATCTATTTTGTGCTGGGTCCCGTCCACATGGACGAGGGCTTGCCCAGTCTAGTGCTGTTTCGGTAGCGAACTAGGCAAACTTCAATCCTGCCGCCGCTTCGGCGATCAAGCGCCCTGTGCGAAGCCGGGAGAGACGTCGCGAAGGCATGGGGTCCGCTAGGGCGGCAACCCACAAACCCTCCATGTAAGCGGCAAATCGCTCGACCGTGTGTTCTTCTAGGATGCGATCGCGCGCGTTCGATGCGAGACGGTCGCGAAGGGCATCGTCACTGACCAGCCGCGTCATGGCTTGCGCGAGATTCTCCGGCGTCTGTGGATCGAACAGCACCCCGACTTCTTCGTCGACGATCTTCCGAGTTTCGCCGACGTCTGTTGCAATGACGGCGTTTCCGGCTGCCATGGCTTCGAGCAATACCTGCGATGGATAGTTTTCGGTGAGTTGAATCGAGGCGAATATACTCGATCGATTCAGCTCCGATGAAAGGTCTGGCACTTGGTCGATTTCGATCAGATCGGAAAGGCCGTAGTGGGCGATTTGCGCTTCGACGCGAGTCCGTAGCTCTCCGTCGCCGAACAGCTTGCAGGCCCACCCTTGCTGCCGGAGAACATCGGCAGCGAGGCTCGTCGCTTTGACGAAGAGTTCCGGGTTCTTAAAGCCTTCGAGTCGGCCTGCGAATATTATGGAACGTTCTTTTTTGCTCGCCGGTTGATAGTGCGAGTAGTCGGTAAAGCTGCAAGGCGAAACGTGGAGCTTGTTCGCGTAGCTGGGAAAGCGTCCGGCGATATCGCTGTACAGCGTGTCGATCGCGTCGCAGGCCTCGAAGCCAATTCGGTAGAGCAACTGCGATTTCCAGTGCATTGAATCGAACGAGCCCACCGCCGCCGTCATGCTGAAGACATGTCGCACGCCCTCTGGGGCATCGAGCAGGTACGGCGCGTAAAGAAGATTGGGAATCGGGATGTGCACAACGTCGAACTCGTGTTCGGCGACGAGGCGTGCAAGTTTGGCGCTCGCGTCCCGGTAGTGCCCCAGTTTGTCGAGGGGGCCAGCGTCGGACTTGATCGCCGTGCTTTCGCAATAGACGACGTTCTTGTTCGCATCAATTGGAATCGCGGATCGTTTCATGAGTTCAAGGAACTCTGGCGTCGTCACCAGCGAGACATGGCTTCGCGAGGGTGTCCGCTGAACGTGTTGAAAGAGACGAGCAAACCGTCTTCCGGTTCCGCCTCCCCCTTCACTCGCTCCCCCGATCAGAACGAGTCCGATCTTCGGTTTATTTCCCGGCGCTTGCAGCGGATTCACGTCTTCGAAGATCTCCGCGAGCCAGTCTATGAACGGACCGCGCAATGTACAACCACGTTCGGACGATCGGGGGCACGTAAAATCGATCTCCGAAACTCTGCTGGCTTCGGCCCCCCGCGATTCCGACCCCACGGGGTACTGTCCCTTGTTGAACTTATGCGAGGATTCTTTCGAGTGGTTTGCTTTGGTTGCGGGGCACGCTCACCCGGACTCAAACCGCGGGCAACTTCACGCCCCGGGTTCACGATTGGAATCTACAATCGAAAATGTCGACCGCGGGGACAT
>JASDVE010000295.1:7510-13607 GCA_041891195.1 Myxococcota bacterium
TACTGTTTGATTCAGCTGCGATGTTCGATGCGCGGGCGAGTAGGTCCGTTGATTTACGTTCTATCCGAGGTGGCCTTGAAGGTACTTATTGAGTTTCTCTATAGTCGAAGCCTCTTCAAGGAAACCCAATGCACAAGATCCTCTTCACAGTGATCACTCTATCTCTCGTCGGCTTGCTGAGCTGCAGCAGCGAATCTGGCGGAGGTTCCGACGCGCCAGGGACCGACTTAGAGGGGAGTTGGGAAGGCGCAATGGTCGCATTCGACGTAGAGGGGGTTGAGAACGAGAGGGATCCGTTCTCTACAGATTTCAAATATTTTGGGAGCGGTCCGAGTGATGGATCCCTCAGTAATCCTGTTCAGTTTGATTGCGTCCCTCCGGAATGCAATTTTAGAACGAAAAATTGTCCCGGGGTCGCGCCCATCCTGTCGGGGACCCAGCGCGGTGAGGACATTGTCGGCAATCTTAATGGTACAGAGGGCGATTTCATCACATGGACACTAAAAGTCGTGGCCAGCGACCGTATCGAAGGTACCTACGAGTATTCGGATGATTCGAACCCTGACTGTGCTGGCACAACTGGCGTGGTCACGATCGATCGTATTTAGACCGTCGATCGAACGATTTAGAAGCCGTTGTCCACATGCTCCTGTCACACTGTTCGTTCTTCATCGGTAACTCGTAGAGTTCCCACACGTTGTCGTGAACGAGCCGGTTCCTTCGCTTCTTGCGACAGATACACCGTGTGTTCTTTCAGCACGCGCTGCGACCATGGCCAGGTCGAATCGCTGCGCGGGAAGTCACTCGCCCACACGAGGTGCAGGGCATTTCACGTGCCCGTCATCTGGAATGCCCGCCATCATCTGGAATTCCTCGAGATCAAAATCGGCCTGCGCAGCTAGGAATGGAGACACAACGCCAACCGGTAGGAGGGTTGGCGTCGCTCTAGATTGGTCGGGGTCGTGGTAGAGTGGCATCGAGCGCGGGAGGGGCCGCCGGTGGCCTTGCCCGTCGAACCCTCAACGAAATTCGGAGGCCTTTATGCCGAGCATGCACGATTTTACGATGACGTCGATCACGGGTGACGACGTCAAACTCGCGGAATACGCGGGCCAGCTTTGCCTGGTCGTCAACGTCGCGAGTCAGTGAGGACTTACGCCTCAGTACGCAGGTCTGCGTACCCTTAACGAGAGTCAGTCCGTCACTGTTCTTGGGTTTCCGTGCAACCAGTTTGGTGCCCAAGAGCCCAAGAGCGACGCCGAAGTTCTTGAGTTCGTGACTTCAAAGTATGATGTTTCGTTCCCGATGTTTTCCAAGATCGAAGTCAACGGTGACGGTGCATGCGAGTTGTACGCATACCTGAAGGCCGGCCACGCCGGCGCTGACGGCAACGAAGACATCGCTTGGAACTTCACAAAGTTCCTCGTTGGAAAGAACGGCGAGGTGATCAAGCGCTTCGAACCGACGGCGACGCCCGAGGAAATCGGGGAAGAAGTGGCGAAACTTTCCTGAAGTTCGGAGCAGTGAGTCGATTGGGTTCGGCTCGTTGATCCGACTCGCGAAATGAACGCGTACGAACCGCGCTACGCAGCACCTAACAAAAGAAGAGGCGGAAATTCCTTTCGGGGTCTCCGCCTCTTTCGCTTTTGTCTTCCGTAAAAGATTCGCGTTCCGCGCGAGTCTGCTCGAAGCGGGGCACGAAAGGGCGCAACTACTTGAGTGCGGCGTCGACGATCGCCTGCGCTTCGCTTTGAATCAGCTTGAGATGATCGGCCCCGACAAAGCTTTCGGCGTAAATCTTATAGATGTCTTCCGTGCCCGACGGGCGCGCCGCGAACCAGCCATTCTTCGTCACGACTTTGAGTCCGCCGATCGCAGCCGCGTTGCCCGGAGCCGACGTGAGTTTTGCTTGGATGGCCTCACCGGCAAGCTCGGTCACTGGAACTTGGTCTGGAGAAAGGTCTTTGAGTACGGCCTTCTGTTCCGGAGTCGCCGGCGCATCGATGCGCTCGTAGATGGGGGCGCCAAAACGCGCGGTCAGATCGGCGTAATGCTCGCTCGGGTCTTTGCCCGTCGTGGCCGTGATCTCTGCGGCGAGCAAGTCCATGATGATGCCGTCTTTGTCCGTGGTCCAAGTCGTACCGTCACGGCGCAGAAACGAAGCCCCAGCACTTTCTTCGCCGCCGAAGCCAAAGGATCCATCCCCCAACCCGTCGACGAACCACTTGAAGCCGACGGGAACTTCGCGAAGCGTTAGACCAAGTTCGGTGGACACGCGGTCAATCATGCTCGAACTGACGAGTGTCTTGCCGACGGCAGCTCCCTTGCCCCAACCCGGTCGGTTTCCAAACAAGTACTGAATGGCCACGGTCAGGTAGTGGTTTGGATTCATCAAGCCACCGGTCTTGGTCACGATGCCATGACGGTCATAGTCGGTGTCGTTGCCGCAGGCGATGTCGAAGCGGTCTTTTAGTTCAACCAAGCCGGCCATCGCATAGGGCGAACTGCAGTCCATGCGAATCTTGCCGTCCTTGTCGACGCGCACGAATGAAAACGTCGGGTCCACACGGTCGTTTATTACGGTGATGTCCAACCCGAATCGGTCAGCGATCGGTGCCCAGTAGTCGATCCCGGCTCCGCCCATCGGGTCGATGCCAATGCGAACCTTGGCCGCGCAAATGGCTTCCATGTCGATGACGGCGTCGAGGTTTGCCGTGTAGCTGCCCACATAATCGTAGCGGTGGGTCGTGGGAGCCGTTCGCGCCCGATCGAACGTGACGCGCTTCACGCCTTCCACACCTGCGAGCATCAACTGGTTGGCTTTGTTTTCGATCCACGACCCCGCGAATGTATCCGCAGGCCCGCCGTGGGGTGGATTGTATTTCAGACCGCCATCTTCGGGCGGATTGTGGGAGGGTGTGATGACGATTCCGTCTGCCAGACCCCGCGTGCGTCCGAGGTTGTATTTAAGGATCGCGTGGGAGACGGAGGGGGTCGGCGTGTAACCACCAGCCTGATCGAGCATGACGTCGACTTCGTTTGCGGCCAACACTTCGAGGGTCGTCCGGAATGCGGGTTCGGACAGCGCGTGGGTGTCGATCCCCAAGAACAGCGGGCCATCAATCCCTTGTTCACTGCGGTAAATGCAAATGGCCTGCGCTGCGACAAGAATATGATCTTCGTTAAAGCTGCAACGGAGTGAACTGCCGCGATGCCCGGACGTGCCAAACGCAACACGTTGGGTCGACTCTTTAGGATTGGGTTTTTCGGTGTAGTAGTCGGAAACCAAACGGGGAACGTTTACCAGCATTGATTTGTCAGCAAGCTTGCCGGCCAACGGATGGATCGCCATTTGAATCTCCTGGCATTGATGAAGTGGTGTATACCGATTTTTGACACGAATTCGATGGGACTTGAGGGGTTGAGTTCTTTTTCATAGGACGAACCAGTGAGTACGCCGGATTCGCCTGTTGTCTCTCTGCTCTCGACGGAGCACTCCCCGAAGCTCTGCTCGCGGTCGCCGCATACGGGATGGCGCCTGAAGTTTATTTTGAGCTCCTGTGCGGAGGGCTGCTTGCGCTACTTCCTGAACGCTTCGGTGTCGGCCGCTCGGCGTTCGAAAAGCTCGGCGCGGATGCGGTCGTGGCGGGCGTGGTTGAGGTCGTAAAAGGAAATGCAGACGGTGGCGATGCACATGAACACGAAGACAGCGCCTCCGAAGGCGAGGCCAAGGTTGCGGCCGACTTCCGGTGTTGCGTCGGCGGGGTCGAGGCTGGCGACGCCGACCAGGTCGATGATGAAGCCGGCGACGACGCTGCCCATGCCGGTGAGCATTTTGCCACCGAATGATTCGACACCGAAGAAGATGCCTTCGCGGCGGCGGCCGTGAGTGAGTTCATCGAGGTCGGCGATGTCGGCAAGCATAGATCCAGTGACCACTCCGCCGGCACAGAGGCCGAAGTGCGCGACGAAGCCGGTAAGTGTGACATAGAGCACGATGTCGGCGGTACTCCCTTCGGCTACCCAGAAGCCCAAGGCGCGAAGGAGGCACGGGGTAGCCATGAAGAGGATGTACAGGGTGAGGCCCCACATGTAGGTGGCCTTCTTGTCGATGTGGGTCGCGCGGCGGGCCCAGAACGGGAGGCCGACGAAGACCCCGGCCGTCATGCCAACGCCCCAGATGAAGAGCATGTTGGTGTCGACCTTCCAGAAGTAGGTCATCATGTGGAGGCCGAGCATGCCAGTGACGCCCCAGCCGATGTTCATGGCAACGTGGGCGGCGAAGATGGAGCGGAAGGCGCGGTACTGGAGGGCGTCGCGCATGTCGCGGATCATGGAGCGCAGGGGATGGACGCCGGCGGGCGGATGGTCTTTGCGCAGGTGCGGGATGCGATCGCGCGTCTTCCACGCCGCGGCGAACATGACGATCGGCATGAGAATGGCGAACAGGAGCGCGAAGCGGGGGTAGGCCTCAGGGTTGAGCTGCCCATTTGGATACTCGGTCGTAGCGCGGAAGAAGACGAGCAGGATGAGCGTGCCCGCGATGGAGCGGCCAATGCGATCCCAGACGCTGCGCTGCATGACGATGTGGGTGCGTTCGTCGTAGTCGTCGCTGATCTCGGCCCCGAGCGCGAGGTAGGGCACGTGATACACCGTGAGGCAGAGTTGCAGCAGTGCGTAAGTCACCATGAGCCAGAGGAATAGGCCGAGCTGGCCCAGCGACATGGGGGGTACCCAGAGCAGGTAGAACACGAGTGCGTAGGGGAGGACGGCGGCGACCATGTAGGGATGGCGGCGGCCCCAGCGGGACTGGGTGCGATCGGAATAGGCGCCGACGATGGGGTCGCTCAGTGCGTCGATGATGGAGGTGCAAAGGACGGCGATGCCGGCGAGGGAGCCGGAGAGGCCGATGACTTGCGTGTAGAAGAACACGAGAAAGTCTTTGGCGCTTGATTTGGCGCCGATGCCGCTTTGGCCGAGCGCATACCAGCGGACGGTGGCGCGCGAGAGCGCGGGCGCGGGCCGCGCATCCGCAAGGGGCTCCGTGGGGCCTGCGTGGCTCACGCGGTGAGGCCGCGGAGGAAGTGCCGGACGGCATCCAGGCCCGCCCGGTAGAGCTTCCCGGCGGCGAGTTCGGGTGCAAGTCGGTTGATGATTCTTGCGCCCTCTTCGGTGAACACTGTCGTCACGTTACTCCCCCACGTTTGACCGAAACGCATTGATATGACCGTTTTAGGCGAAACTCCGAAATGAAATTTGCCCCAGAATGTCCTTGCCAACGCGAGGGCGAATCGCGAGCCACAAGCGAGTGATTCGTTGAAGCGGTCGGCTTATTTCGGAGGCTTCAGCACCCGTTGGCTGCGGAGTGCTTCATCGCATCGCGCCTTTTCGTGCTTAGAGCACAGCGAGAGAATCAGCGCGAAGCGCCTCGATTCGAGCTCGGTTGCTTCGATAGGTAGCCCATCATTCCCGGAACTCGCGGTGATGGGAACGCCTCGCGTTCGACCCGCTCGTATAGGACGGCGTCCGGGGCATAGGCTCTGACAAAAAAGTCTCGGTACTCCGGTATGGGCTGGCTCCAAATGTAGATCGTGCGCGTGAAGTAGGCCGATAAAAACGGGACCAGTTGGGTGAAGAACGAATCTCTGAACACAAGTAACGTGGCGTCGACCGGGGAGTCGTCGCAATTCATTTCGAATGCATCGCCGTACTGCAGGTTGCGGCGGTCGCCGAGTTCGAACGGGTTTTCGACTGGACGTCGTTCACAGCGCTTTCTCATCGTCACGCAGTCACCGCGGACCGAAAATGATGGACTCGCATTCTGCTTTGTCGGGCATAAATAGTTTGTGTCGCGCAGGACGGGCACATCGAGCTCGCGAATGCGATCTGACGAATAGAGCATTTGAGCGTGTCCCCCACCACGCCCCGAGGCCGCAATTGTGTCGAAGGAGTCTGCGTAAAGAACGGGGCGTAGCGTTGGAAAGTCGCGACTCAGTTCAATCGCGATCCGATGCTGCGCGATATCCGCGCCTCTCGCGTTCCAATGACTGTCGGTCTTGTGATAGAGCCGCGCCTTGGTCTTCGCGTTGATGAGGTC
>JASDVE010000296.1:0-1279 GCA_041891195.1 Myxococcota bacterium
ACCGACCCCCCGCAATCGACCGATCGAACTTCGTCCGTATCTCGAAAGACGCGCTGCAGAATCATCTTGATGCCATCAACGTGGTGGACGTCGCACGAGAAATCGACACGCTGCCGGATGAGATCGAGCCCACCCCCGAAGACTCCGACGTGGCAGACACGGCACTCGTCTTCACCAACATGTCGCGCAGTACGTCGGCCGTACACTGTGTTGCCTTCAACAAGAACGGTCGACCGGTCGGGCGCACGCGCACCGTGGTTCCTCCGCTCGGACTGCGGTACGTGCTGGCGTCGGACATGAGCAATGGGGTCGATTTCGTAGGACAGGTGCAGTGCGCACCTCGCGGCCGCGTGATCGGTTCGGTGGTCTTCATTGGCCCCGCAGTCACAGACCTGCCGGTGCGCAACGGCAAACTCGGGAAGAGCCGCATTCGCTTTCCGTTGGTGGCCCACTACTAGGCTGCACGTGATGGCCGTTGCAGAACGGTCCCATATGGACGCGCCCCCTTCGACAGGGGCTCGGTGCGGATTCCGGAGGCCGAAGTTGTCAAAGTGGCAGCTTCGGCCTCTGCACGTTCGGCGGACTGCACGTAACCATGCACCCGAACATTCCGCGGATGGATTTCTAGCAGCGCAATCCCTGGCAGGGGTGGTGGATCCATGGAGATGGTCTGCACCTTCCAATCGAACAAGCCCTCTGGGGCGGACTTTGCGGATCAGTCCAGGAGCTCGTCTTCGTTGCGGACTCGCATGACCGAAACGGTCCCGTCCCAAAGAATGAAGAACGGGATCAGAGAGAACCACAAGAGCCATGAACAGCGAAAGGGGCGCAAGAACGGCACGGCAAACAATGTGATAGTCGGCGTCAAGATCATTCCCAATCGCGCGAGTGGCTTGCGCTGCAGAAACTCGATCACGGCAACGAGGCGGGCGGCCTGGGTTCGACAGCGCCACGGCGATCGGCGGCAAATCTCAAGCAGGGCATCCTCGCTTCGTGCAGCACAATCGGCATCTAAGTTTATCGTTCAAGTTCGAGAGCCTAAACACTTCGCATCCAACGCCTATTCCAATGGAATACAGCGGCGTGTAATGAAGTGACTCATAGTCGGTTTGTCTAATCGAGGCATTTTGATGTGCAAGCCAGTGTCTATATCGGGACAAACACGGTCAGTGCAGCAAATCAAGGCGCTCCGCGCTGGCTTCTGGCACCCGGGGGCGGCATCGTGCACCGCCGAGGTCGCCCAACGTGGTTACCTACAGCGCAAGAAGCGGCGCCTGCG
>JASDVE010000296.1:1289-3945 GCA_041891195.1 Myxococcota bacterium
CTTGCACCCGGGTTCGTCATCTTGCACCGCCGATGTCGCCCAACGCTCCCCTTGCTGAATCCAATCGCGACCTTCTCCTCGACAGTCTCGAGCAGACGTCTTTCGACGTGGTGATCATCGGCGGCGGCATCACCGGTGCCGGCGCTGCGCGTGAAGCCACCCTGCGAGGCCTACGCGTCGCGGTCATTGAGGCCCATGACTTTGCTTCGGGAACGTCGAGCCGCTCTTCGAAACTGATTCACGGCGGACTTCGCTATCTCGCGATGGGTGACGTCAGCCTGGTTCGTGAAACCGCACTCGAACGCAAACGCCTCCACCAACTCGCTCCGCACCTTGCAGAGCCGCGCTGGATGCTGGCTCCAGCCCGGTCGCGCGCAGGCTTGATGAAATTTCGAACAGCGATCACGCTCTATGAAAAACTCGGGGCCGTCACAAAAAAAGATCGCCATCACAACTGGCAGGGCGAAGAACTGCGCACGAACGAACCCAGCTTGAATCACGACCAGTATCCGTACGCCTGTGCGTACCGAGAATACTTGACCGACGACGTGCGCCTCGTGCTCGCCAACCTGCGCGACGCGACCCGAGAGGGTGCAGTCGCAGCCAACCACCTCAAGGTGACGGAAATCATTCACGAGTCGGAGCGCGCGGCTGGGGTCGTCGCCCATTGCGCGCTGTCAGGTCGAAGCGTACGCATCAAGGCGAGCGCGGTCATCAATGCCGCGGGCCCTTGGATCGAAAGCCTGATGGCCCTTGATGAAGGCACGAAACCGTCGCGGCTGCACCTTTCGAAGGGCATCCACATCGTCGTCGATCGCGAACGATTGCCGGTGCGCAATCTTGTCATCATGAGCACCGAAGACCGTCGGACGATCTTTGCAATCGCCCGTGGCGACTCGGTGTATGTCGGCACCACCGACACTACATACGCGGGCTCGGCAACAGTATGGCCGGACATCGAGCGACACGACGTCGAATACCTATTGGCCCCGCTCCAGAACATGTTCAACGTGGAGCGTCTCGGTCCAGAGGATGTCATCGCTGCCTGGTCAGGCCTACGACCGCTAGTCGCTCAAGCAGGAAAGGAAGCGAAGCAGATTTCGCGTCGCGACGAAATTTGGATCAGCCCGCAACGGCTTGTCACAATCGCGGGAGGCAAGCTCACGGGCTACCGACGCATGGCGGAGGACGTCATCAATCGGGTGGTTGAGGCGGCACCGGCACTTGCCAGTAAATGTCAGCCGGCCAACCAAGACGTCGAAGCGCCGCTCCCCGGTGGAGACTTTGCCGGGGATCTCAACACCCTTGCAAATGAAGTCAGCGCAACATCCGGCGCCGAGAACGCCCACGCCCAACGACTCGTTCGCCTCTATGGTTGCGAAGCCCATGCGGTCGCGCAGTTTGGTTCTAGCCCCGTCGTCGAAGGCGGTACCGTTGTCACCGGCGAGATCAGGTGGGCGGTTGAGCAGGAGGCCGCCGCCACCCTCGAGGACGTGCTGTATCGACGAACGCGCGCCGCGTTCTACGAAAGCCGCGAATGCGAGGCATTACTCGAGCCCGTTTCGCGGGAACTGCAGACGAGACTTGGATGGACAGACGAACATCGCACCGGACAAGTCGCATTGGTGCGTGCAAGACTGCAGCACGACTTGGCTTTTAAGAGTGAAGCGGGCGCTTCCAGCTAGAAGACCACAAGGAGTAGCGAATGCAAGACATCGTTTCGGATTTACAGGCCGAGCTGGGGGCCCGGGTGGTGTGCGACAGCGCCGTGACCCATGCACACGCGCGTGATACTTGGTCGCTCGCTGAACTGCTTGACTATCAAGGCCAGCCCGCATGCTCCCCGATTGCTGTCGTTGAAGCAGAAAGCACTGCAGACGTTGCCACCGCCATGCGGATCTGTCGATCACACAAAACACCCGTGGTTGCCTACGGAGGTGGATCGGGTGTGTGTGGCGGAATTTTCGTTGGCGAAGGCACGGTGGTGGTGTCGACGCGCGGCTTGAGCGGCCTCATCTCTCTGGACAACGGCGATCTGACCGCAACGTTTGGCGCCGGAACTATGGGCGGCGATGCAGAGCGGATGATGCAGGAACATGGCCTTACGATTGGGCACTGGCCCCAGTCGATCGAAGTTTCGACCGTCGGGGGCTGGGTTGCGACCCGCGCGAGTGGCCAATATTCGACCGGGTACGGAAACATCGAAGACATTGTCCTCGACCTTGAAGTCGTTCTCCCCGACGGTGAAATTCTGCGCACCCGACGCACGCCTCGCGCGGCTGCCGGGCCAGACCTCCGGCAACTATTTTTGGGAAGCGAAGGAACCCTGGGCATTGTTACCGAGGTCACAGTTTCGCTTCGTCCGCTCGCTGAACACCACGTTCGTCAGGCGTTTCACTTCGATGGCCTCGCAGCGGCACTCGCTCCCGTCCAGCAACTCATGCGAGAAGGCTGGCGGCCACCGGTCGTCCGTCTGTACGACCCTCGCGAATCTCGACGACATTTCGACGAAGCCTGCCCGAAGGAAAGGGCGATGCTCATCCTGCTTCATGAAGGTCCCAAGGCCGCGGCGACGGTCGAGGCAACTGAGGTAGCGGCCCTTTGCGCAAAGGCGGGCGGCGTGCGCGCAGATTCTTCGGCGGTCGACGAATGGTTC
>JASDVE010000296.1:3955-13577 GCA_041891195.1 Myxococcota bacterium
TTTCGGAGCCTCGTCGAGGGCGGACTCGTTGTCGACACCATTGAAGTCGCGAGTACCTGGAAGCATCTGGTGAACATCTACGATGCGGTCACAAAGAGCCTGTCTGAAGTGCCGGGCATGCTATCCGCCACTGCACATACGAGTCACGCCTATCGCTCGGGGGCGAATCTTTACTTTACGTTCGTCGCGAAACCCGACACCCCCGAGAGCATGGTGGATGTCTACCGGGATTGCTGGGCGCGAGCGATGCGCGCAACTCTCGAACACAACGGTGGCATTGCGCATCATCACGGCATCGGGCGTGTCAGACGTGACGACTTGGCTTCCGAGATCGGAGACACGGGGGTCGCAGTGCTCAGCCAGATCAAGCGAGCACTCGATCCAGACTGGCTGCTAAACCCAGGCAACCTGTTGCCCGAGCCAACGGACCGAAATTGACATGAGTGCCGAAGCAGCCGTTCTCGCCCTCGACTTGGGAACGACCTCGGTACGCGCACTTGTACTGAATCGAGCGGGCACCGTCCTCGGTCGCGCCAGTGCGCCGCTGTCGCATCGTTATCCGCAGCCGGGATGGCTGGAGCAGGATCCCGACGAATTCGTACGTCTGTCCATCGAGGTGATGCGCACCGCAATCGACCTGTCCGGACAATCGCCTGAATCGATTTGTAGCCTGGGCATTGTGAGTCAGCGCAGCACGGCGATCGCGTGGGATGCCGAAACAGGTGAAGCCTTGGCACCGGCGATCGGTTGGCAGGATCGTCGCAATCAGGAACGCGTCGACCAGCTGGTCGCGCTCGGAATCCCGATCAACACCCTTGCATCCGCGACCAAATTCGAATGGTTGCTCTTGAATGATTCTCGTGTTCAGGCGGCTGCCGCGCGCGGAACGTTGCGGTTCGGCACGCCTGATGTTTGGCTCACTTATCGTTTGAGCGGGGGCAGTTGCTTCGTCACCGACCCGGGGCATGCCGCATGCACGGGGATGTATAGTGCCGAAGAAGAAGGCTGGTGGTCGGTTGCACTCCAGCTGTTCGGGATTGATGCCGCGTTCCTCCCGGAGATCGTTCCGACGAGTCACGTCGTCGGCGAGGTACAGGCTTCACTGCTCGGGGCATCAATTCCGATCGCAGCAAGGGCAGGCGACCAACAGGCCTCCACATTCGCACAGGGCGTCAACCGTCCAGGAATGGCGAAGCTCACCCTCGGCACCTCGGCAATGCTCAATCTTCATGTTGAAGACGCCAAGGTGCTCCCACCCGAGGGTTACTACGCGCTTCCACTCTGGCGCCTTGGAGAAAAGGCGGATATCGAAACCAAGTCGTGCCTCGAAGGAACGGTGATTACCGCCGGGTCGAGCATCGAGTGGCTCAGTGAGATCGGCCTACTCCCCGCGGCGACAGAGCTCGACTCCATGGCATCCAACGTTCCCGACAGCCAAGGCGTTGTCTTCGTTCCGGCTTTGCAAGGTCTGGGAAGCCCGTACCTCGACGTCTCGGCGCGCGCCTCGATTTTTGGTCTCACGCGGGGCTCGGAGCCCGCTCACATTGCACGCGCCGCCATCGACGGAGTGTCCCACCGGTGTGTCGACTTGTGCGAGAGCCTACCGCTCGAAGACGAGCCGCTGCGGGTGGACGGGGGCCTCGCACGCAGCACTGTCCTGATGCAGACGCTTTCCAATCTAGCCGGACGCCCGCTGCTCCGAGCGGCTGAATCGGAAACCACAGCACTTGGCGCAGCCTATCTCGCCGGCCTCGCAGTCGGCTACTGGAAGGATCCCGCCGAAGCGATCGCCACGGCACAAGCCCCGACCCCGTTCCATCCCAAGCTCGCCGATGAACGGCGACGCAGCGCCCGAGCCCGCTGGCGCGACGCAATCTCGCGCACACGGAGCGAGCCGGAAGCGCCTTGAGACTGAAGACTTCCAGGAATGGCCCTGGGAACGACCTTGTTTAACCCGTACTCGTCTTGGGCTCGAATGCCACAACGCAGCCCCCATTCTTCGCCTGGTAGAGCGGCATGGTCCGCGTCAGGAAAGAGCTTCGTCGCGTCGCCTGCGTAGATGTTGACGCCGATCGAAGTCGCCCGGGGTGTCGGGTCCATCGAACCCGTCCAGTCAGCAACTCATGCCATGGCAAGAATCGAGGGGAGTTACATCCCATAGAGCGAGCCTGCAGACGGTTCCGCGTAGCCCCCCTAACATTTCATCGACCCAACGTGAACATTTTTGATGTCGGACAGCACGCAATCCGGGGATGTTTCCCGAAAGTGATGGGGGTTCGAGCCTTGCGGAATTACTGCGATGGTCGCGCAATTGCGAGATTCATTCGCGCCCGCGCCGCATCGTCTTATGTAACAACGGATGTCGAACACAGCTCTGGACTTCCTAAGCTCTACTGTGCAGGCTGCTAAGGTCTGGCACCTAGCCTAAGCCCAAACATTCATGCGAACCCATGTGGCCGCACACGAGGAGACTCAACCGATGACGACCAAGCGAGAAGGCCACGGTTGGTGGCCGTACCTCGGTCCCTACATCGCGTTTTTGCTGGCGGCGCAGTTCGGCAGCGTGTTTCCCGATTCGTGGGATCCGGCGATGCTAATCATAAAACCCGCGATTCCCGGCAGTTTGATCCTCTACTTCGCGATTCGTGGCGACTACCCCGAGCTTCGCGCCATGAAGTTTCGACCCGGGTGGGCTGTGCTCGACATTTTGCTCGGCGTGGTTCTCGCAGTGCAATGGGTGGGACCGTATCTGCTGATCGAAGCACTTCCGCGGCCCGATGCCGAAGATGGCTTCAACCCCCAAATGGCGGGCGAACAAATGGTGTTCACGATTTTGGCCATTCGGATGTTTGGCTACGCGATCGTCACACCCGTCTTCGAAGAACTCTTCATTCGAAGCTTCGTGATGCGTTACGCCGACTGCTACTTGCGTTCCGGCGATTTCCGCAACATCGAGATCGCGCGCTACACCCTGCGCAGCTTCTGGTCGACGGTCGTAATCTTCACCATTTCGCACGCATTTTGGGAATGGTGGGTCGCCATACCGTGGGTGATCGCAACGAACTTCTGGTTCTATCTGCGCAAGGACATGAGCGCGCCGATCCTTGTGCACGCATCGACCAACGCAAGCATCCTTATCTACGTCACCGTGATGACGGAAGGCATCCCTGGAAATCCGCTCTGGGTCTTCGTCTAAGCGGCGACTTCGGACTCAAATCCAGTGCGCTATGCCGAACCGCGGTGTCCGCGTCGAATACGACGGCTGGTGTCCGTGAGCTCCAGCATCGCTGCCCGAGCGTCATCCAGTTTCTCTTCGCGACAGGCCCGCACAACGGTTTTCGCGACCTGGGACATTGGGAGAAACCCGAGGGCATGCGCGCGTTCGCCGAGTTGCGTCGCCAGTACGCTCAACTGCCCGAAGTCGCCTTCGAGTTCGGCGTCTTGCAACCGATCGACTTCCTCCCCAAGCGTGACGACAAAGCGGTCGATCGTTTGCGTCTGAGCGGGGTCGTCTTCGGAAGTCGAAAAAATGGGCGGCGGCTTGGGCGGCGACATGTGCGCGTTATCGGCACAACCGATCTCACGCTGTAACTCTGATTAACGCCGATAAAGCGCGTAGCCCCCTTCTTGGATTTCGCCTACGGATGGCTCTGCGGGCGGGCTACCGATCTCTCTCGCTTCGGCCCACTCACAATCGGCTTTGAAAGCGCAGCCGAAAATGAATAGGTGTCGCCGCTGCGGGTGACAAATTCGAGCCGCACTTTGCGCGGGCTCGGCAAATCCTGAAGCAGACGTAGGCCATCGGCCCCCGAACGCAGGATATGGATGACCAACTTTCCGCCTCGAAAGTCGACCGGCTCTGTCGGGGCGGAATCCGCCCCGATCGTCTGCATGACCAATTCGCCTCTGACGATGTCGACGTCGAAGCCTCGCTTGCGCCGCAGTTCGAGTTTAAAATCGCGGAGAGCCGTTTCACGAAGCTTGGTGACCGGATGCCGCACCACGAGCTCACCCGTGATATTGGGTGTGTCCCCGCCAATCTCGGTGAAGCACCGGGTCGCGGTTTCGGCTTCGAGGTCGTTGAACCGGACGACGCTTTCGGGCGTCTTCATTTTTTCGTCCGGCGGGGCGATCAGAATCCGTCGCAGCCCGCGACGGGACGCTCCATCAATTTTGCAAACCAATGGCGTCGCATAGTTGCCCTGAATCCAGCCCAACACGAGGTGATTCAAACTGACGTCGCCCGCCGGTTGCGCTGCGGCCATCCCACCCAATACAAGTGATATCCCGAACGCAGAGGCTCTGGCCCAAAGCGGACAAGGGCGGAGCGATCGATCAGGCTTTAACCAGCCCATAGAATCTGTCGGGACCTCCCTACAGGTTTCGTCAAAAAAGAAAGTTCTCGGTATCGATTCGGCACGTCACTGCAACCACTGCAGCTTACCACGCGAGCATCGGCCACAAGACAAGTGCGTCGGATGTCCATTCGACTCCAACGACGCAAAAAACTTTTGACATGAACACACGCATTGGACCACGCTCGAACCATGAAGTGCTTTGTCTGCAACGTTAGAGTCGAACTCGCACCGGATGCCCGAGTCGGCTTTCGCGACTGCTGTGTTCACTGTGGCGCCGATCTTCATATTTGTAGAAATTGCCGCTTCTACGACCCCGCGGCGTACAACGAATGTCGGGAGTCCAGCGCGGAACGCGTCGCGGATGCCGAAAGCAGCAACCGATGCGACTGGTTCGAAGCCAGTCAACTGGGCGGTGCAGGCGACAAGCGTACCTCCGCACTCGCAGACCTGGATGCGCTGTTCAAAAAATAGGTTGAAACACCCGCACATCGCTTGCTGGCGTAAATTGGGCGCAATCGGGGTCGAGAATTGCGTTTCCACGCGAGCCCGAATCTCACTCCCTTTCCCAGCGCCCAGTCTCTTTCAAGTCTAGGGAATGCGGTTCCGATAGAAGAAGGTATGGACCGACGTGGCAAAGACACCTGGAGCGTTTTTAAAATTATGGGCGAGTTCGTTGAAGGCTTTGAAACCCTTCGCGACTGCTGGCCCTCGGTTTCTGTATTTGGCGGCGCCCGAGTAAAGCGCGGCAACCCGTACTACAGCGACGCGATCTATATCGGGAATGCGCTATCCGAAGCGGGCTTCGCTGTGATTACCGGCGGAGGTCCGGGCATCATGGAAGCCGCAAACGAAGGGGCCAAACGGGGCCCGAGCGATTCGGTCGGGCTGAACATTCGGCTTCCGTTCGAGCAGGGTCCCAACCCGCACACGGATAAGCTCGTCAACTTCAATTACTTTTTCGCGCGTAAGGTGATGTTCGTAAAGTACGCGTGTGGTGTGGTCGGAATGCCGGGCGGCTTCGGCACAATGGACGAACTTTTCGAAGCCCTCACGCTCATTCAAACCAAGAAGATCGAGCCGACGCCGGTTGTGTTCTACGGAAGCGAGTACTGGGGCGGGCTCATCGACTGGATCAAGGACCGGATGATCGAAGATCGCATGATTTCAAAGCGCGATCTCAAACTCTTCCACGTGACGGACGACCGCGACGAAGTCGTGAGCATCATGGTCAAGCACCTAAAGCATCTCAAGAAGAGCGGTGAATCCAACGGGCACGGCAACCGCGAAACGCCGTAGGGCTTAGCGCGAAACCGACGGCAGAAGCTAGAGGTCTGCGCGGTAGAAGACGCACGCGCCCAAACGCGAATCCAATTCCGCTGCCCGCGTTGCGAAAGGTAGCTGTGGTCGATCCCACGTCGAGCAGCCAAACTTCGATTTATTTCGTGAGGGTGAGATACGCCGACGAAGCCGCGACCGGGTGAGAAATGCAGGCTAGAGGCTCAGTCTGCGAAAGACCACGTCCGGGACCATGCGGATCACCAACATGATCCAGCGCCAGAAGAAGGGCGTGTAGATCACCGCGCGGTTCTTCGCGATGCCGCGGACTGTATCCGCGGCGACGGATTCTGGCGATGCCACCAAGAACATCCCGGGTCTTCCCCAGGTGAGCTGGGTGTCCACGAACCCTGGTCGAACATCGACGACGGTGACCTGCGACTTCGCGAGTCGCACGCGCAGGCCCGCCAACACAGTCGATAGAGCCGACTTCGAGGATCCATACAAGTAGTTACTCTGACGTCCACGATCCCCTGCAACCGACGTAATGGCTGCGATGAACCCGCTCTTCCGCGACTCGAAGTGATGCGCGGCAAGGTTGAGCAGGGACACACCGGACAGATAATTGACTTCGATCATGCGCCGCGCGAGTGCAAAGTCTTTCTCTGAAACAACTTGCTCTGGCATCTGGCCGAGACATAGGACTACGCCGTGTAGAGAGCCGCCGAAGTGCTCTACAAACGTATCAAAGAACTCCGTGTGCGAATCAAAGTCGAGCGCCTCGAAGGCCTTACAATCGGCCTTTGTGTTTGAACGAATTTGAATGTCGGTTGCGAGTTCATCGAGCGCTTGGGTGTCGCGTCCCGCAAGCAATAGTGGATGACCTTCCTTGGCGAGCTGGCGCGCAATTGCACGTCCCATGCCCGATGTCGCTCCAACGACGAGTACACCGCCCAAGGTCGTCATCGCGGTTCAACGATCCCGAGCCTTCGCGCCTGGGAAGAAGCGAAGCGCTGCTCTGGGTCAATCGAGGCTTTGATTTCGCGAAACCGGTCTAGATTCGGATACATCTGTGCGAAAATCTCGGAACTCATACAAGCGTCCTTCGCAAGGTAAATGCGTCCGCCTGCTTCGGCCACTATGGCGTCAATCTCCTGAAGCTCAGCGATCAGGTCCTGCCCGGTAAATGGCAGATCCAGGGCAAGTGTGAAGCCCTTCATCGGGAAAGACAACAGCCCCTGACTTGCCGGCCCGAAGGTCTTGAGCACCGCAAGGAAAGAACCACGATTGGCTTCGGTGAGCTTCTCAAGAATTTGGATCAGTGCCGCGCGACTGCTTTCTGGGGGCAGGGCGATCTGGTACTGCACGACACCACGGCGTCCATAAACGCGATTCCAATGTTGCACGCGATCGAGGACGTAAAAGTAGTTGTCGCAACCCACAACACTTTCGGAGTTGGGATGGATGGCGTTGAAGAAGCTATTGAACAGCTTCATCGAAAACGGATTCAACGCGAAGTTCGGGAAGGTGAAAGGCACAGTGGGCTTGAAGCCTTCCTTGAATTTGCACGGGGTGGCGCGCAACGCAGGAGGCAGCTCATCGACGCGAGCGTGGTTTGCACGCATCATGACCGAGCGTCCGAGCGAACGTCCTTTGGCGAGGCAGTCGATCCAGGCGACCGCGTAAGCAAACTGGTCGTCGGTTTCGAAGAACCGTTCGAGCGCGATGTCGAGGTTGGCGGCCCGCTCGTTCTGAACGTTCATGTAGGCCGTTTCGACGCGCTGCAGGCGTACGCGCGCATCGAGGATGATGCCGGTGAGCCCCATCCCACCAATCGTTGCCCAAAACACGTCCGTGTTTTGTTCCCGAGAACACTCGAGGATCGCCCCCGACGCCGTGAGCAAGCGAAAGTCGATGATAAACTCGCCCATCGACCCGTTGGCGTGGTGGTTTTTCCCGTGAACGTCGGAAGCGATTGCACCGCCGACCGAAATAAATTTGGTACCCGGGGTCACCGGAAAGAAGAACCCGCGCGGGACGAAGAGTTCGATGATCTCCGCCAAGCTCACTGCTGACTGACAATACAGTACGCCAGTGTCGGGATCGAACCCAAGCATTCGGTCAAACTGTTGGCTCAATACAACGCCGCTGTCTCGATTGAGTGCCGCGTCGCCATAACTTCGCCCAAGCCCTCTGGCGATCAAGTCACGTTCCGGAGCGCGCGATACAATTTCTTGGAGATCGGCGAGTGCCTCGGGGCGGTATACCTCGCAGGATTCCACTGGATACTTCCCCCAGCCTGCAATTGACTGGGTACTCGCACGCTGGGAATACTGGTTGGCAGCGTCAACCAGAGGGGCTCGAGAAACTTTGGGGACGGCTTTTGACATCACAGGGCCGCCAGCGTACCGATGCCTGCGATCAATGCGCCAGTCAACCAACTCACCCGATCAGTCGCGGCGAACATCACCGGGTCGTCGAGCAAGATCTTGCGACGGGCGAGGAACCACATTCGCGAGATCCAGTAAAGGAACGGCGGCATGATGAGCCAGAGCAGATTCGGCCGAGAATAGAGTTCGCTCACGTCGTCGCTGCTGACGAACAGGCAGAGCACGAGCACGGCCATGTAGCCGGCGGACAGGCCCATATTTTCGACGAGGCCGATGTCATTTACTTCATAGGCTCGTCGTGCATTGCTTTCTACGCCTGCACCTTCTGTTGCGAGGAGTTCTGCATAACGTTTCAGCAGGGCAAGGCTCAGGAAGAAGAAGAGCGAAAACGCCAGCAACCAAGGCGATAGTCGGACGTCGGCCGCTACGGCTCCCGAAAGCACGCGATGCGTAAACAACCCCGCGAGCATCATCACGTCGACGAAGAGTTTTTCCTTGAGGTATAGAGAGTATGAAATCGTGAGCACCGCATAGATCGCGAGCATGCCGGTGGCGACCAGGGGCAAGGTCAGGAGTGACACGCCAAAGCCGCACACCAACAACCCCGAGAGCATCGCAACCCCAGTGGGGATCGGCAGCGTTCCCGCCGCAAAGGGCCGTTTGCGTTTCCGGGCATGTCGGCGATCGCTTTCAATGTCGAGCAAGTCATTCAACATGTAGGTCGCCGAAGCGATCGCGCAGAAGCAGCCGAATGCGATGGCGACCGACCTCAGCTTTTCAACATTGGTGAGTTCGTGGGCCAGAAAGATCGGGATCCAGAGCAGAGCGTTCTTGACCCACTGGTACGAACGCATGGCCTTGATGGCGGGGCCGACCCCCGGCCGGGGCACGTCGATTTCTTTCACCTCACAGGAAAGGTTCGCTGTGCCTGACACGGCGCCTCGGCTCGGTTGCACCAGTGTCGCTACACCGGCTTCTCTCCAGATCGCGACGTCCGGTGTGTCGTTGCCCAGGTATTCAAACGCTGCGCCGCCGCTGTCCTCGCGGATGGCTTCTAGCTTGGTGGCACCCGAAAGGTTCGTTCTGTCATCGCTCGCGAGCACCGCGTCGAACAGCCCTAGGTGTTCCGCGATGGGGTCCGCGATGCTCTGGTGGCTCGCCGTCGCCAAGACCAACCGGCGTCCCTGCTGCTTCGCCGTTTTCAAATAGTCGAGCACTTCGCTTCGGTAGGGGAGCAGACTCGCATCGAAGGTCACACGGCTTGCGATCTCCGCCTTGAAGCCAGCTTTCCCACCTCGGAGCCAGACCGGGAGCATCAATGCATCGAGCGGGTCCCGACACAGCATGAACCACATGGTTTCCCACAGCATGTCGGTACTGAGCAGAGTGCCGTCGAGATCGACGTAGACTGGGGATGAAGAGGGCTGCAATGCGGGTTCAGACTCGAGAGATATGCTTTGATTCGTCACGGGGGCATCAACTTCACGGCGATTACGGAGAGGTTTCATTATACCCAGTTAAATCGTCAGTTCGGTGCATTCACATGCGGTACAAGAGGCATTCGGCCCACAGCGCCGGCGACTTAACGCCATACGAACG
>JASDVE010000297.1:0-8576 GCA_041891195.1 Myxococcota bacterium
CGCAACAACGATCCGTGCGCTCATCGAAGGGATGGTTTCCCTTGGCCTGCTTTCCGGCACCGTCGATGACTTGTTCAAGAGCGACGCTTATCGCGAGTACTACATGCATGGCACTAGCCACTGGCTTGGGCTCGACGTACACGACGTCGGAACTTATACGATCAAGGGCAAGGCACGTCCGCTCGAGCCCGGCATGGCGTTCACGATGGAACCGGGGATCTATGTTCCACTGGACGACGAGAAGGCGCCCAAACACTTGCGCGGAATCGGAGTTCGGATCGAAGATGATGTCGTAGTAACCCGCGACGGAATCGAAAACCTGAACGAAGCAATCCCGAAGAAACCCGATGACGTCGAAGCATGGATGCGTGACTAACCCGCTCTGCGCTGAACGATACCAGCAAAACGCCTAACGACTCCCAATTACAAAATTTCCCAGACACACATTCGCATCAATTTCAGTTCTCGAAGGAGCGCCAGTTCTATGCCCGATATTGAATCGCTACTCAAAGAAACGCGTCGTTTCAAACCCGACCCCGAGTTTGCTCGCGAAGCGAACTGGAACAAGAAAACGGTCGCAGATCATCGCAAGCAGGCCGACAAAAACCCCGAAAAGTACTGGGCCGCGCGCGCGAAAGAGAACATCACCTGGTTCACGCCTTGGAAGAAGGTGCTCGACTGGAAGCCTCCTTTTGCGAAGTGGTTTGTCGGCGGCAAGCTGAACGTCAGTTACAACTGCCTCGACCGGCACCTTGAAGAAGACGGCGGCGCGCGCCGAAACAAGGCCGCGATCATTTGGGAAGGCGAGCCCGGCGACACGCGGGTCATCACGTACGCCGAACTGCATCGCGAAGTTTGCAAGTTCGCAAACGTGCTCAAGACCCAGGGCATCAAGAAAGGCGACCGCGTCGTCCTCTACATGCCGATGATCCCAGAACTCGCGATCGCGATGCTCGCCTGCACGCGTATCGGCGCACCGCACAGTATTGTGTTCGGCGGCTTTTCCGCGGACGCACTGCGAGACCGCATCGACGACGTGGGTGCCAAGACCGTGATCACCGCAGACGGTGGCTTCCGCAAGGGTGCGGGCTTCCCACTCAAGCAGGCCGTCGATGATGCGCTCAAGATGACCAAGGCCGTCGGCACGGTGATCGTCGTGGAACGCACCAAGCAAGACGTCAAAATGAAGAAGGGCCGCGATCTTTGGTGGCACGACTTGATGAAGGATGCGAGCCCGAAGTGCGCGGCGGCGAAGCTCGATTCTGAACATCCGCTGTTCATCCTCTACACCAGCGGCAGCACGGGAAAGCCCAAGGGCATCCTGCACACAACAGGTGGCTACCTCACCCACGTCACCACCACCTTCAAAGCGATCTTCGACATCAAGGACAGTGACGTCTACTGGTGCACCGCGGACATCGGTTGGATCACGGGCCATTCGTATGTTGTCTACGGCCCACTCGCTGCCGGTGCGACAACGATGATGTACGAAGGCGTGCCCGTGCACCCCGGACCCGACCGCTGGTGGGAGCTGATCGAGAAGTGGGGCGTCAACATCTTCTACACGGCGCCGACCGCGATCCGTACGTTCATTCGTCTCGGTGACGAACACCCGAACAAGCACGACTTGAGTTCGCTGCGTCTGCTCGGCTCGGTGGGTGAGCCCATCAATCCCGAAGCGTGGATGTGGTACCACAAGGTCATCGGCAAAAAGAACTGCCCGATCGTTGACACGTGGTGGCAAACCGAAACCGGCGGGATCATGATCACGTCACTGCCTGGTGTCGTTGCCACCAAGCCCGGCTCGGCCACGCTCCCGTTCCCGGGCATCGACCCTGAGGTCTACGACGAAGAGGGCAACGTCGCGAAGCCTCCGGGTGGTGGGTTGTTGGTTTTGCGCAAGCCTTGGCCGGGCATGCTCCGCGGGATTTGGGGCGACAAAAAGCGCTTCAAGGAGCAGTACTGGAGTCGCTTCGAGGACACGTACTTCTGCGGCGACGGCGCGCACCGAGACAAGGACGGCTATTTCTGGATCATGGGTCGCATCGACGACGTCATGAACATCTCGGGCCACCGCATTGGAACGATGGAAGTGGAGAGCGCCTTGGTGTCCCACAAGGACGTCGCAGAAGCGGCGGTGGTTGGGCGACCGGACGATATTACCGGCACTGCCATTGTGGCGTTCGTGAGTCCGCGCGGCGGAACGAAGGCCGGCGACGTGCTTAAGAAAACCTTGATCGGTCACGTGAGCAAGGAGATCGGGGCGATTGCTCGGCCGGCGGAGATTCGGTTTACCGATGCTTTGCCGAAGACTCGGTCGGGGAAGATTATGCGGCGGTTGTTGCGTGATGTTGCTTCGGGGACTGAGTCTTCTGGGGATACTTCGACGCTAGAAGACCTTAGTGTGTTGGCTAGTTTGCGCAGTGATGAAGACTAGGCTTGGTTGAGCGGAGACGTGCGGGAGATGGCTCGCGGGTTCGGCGGACGGGGCGGATCAAGCTCGAAGGCGCGTAGCCGGGGGTTTGGTGCAGGGCATTTTCATTGGGGCCACTGGGTGGCGTGCCATAGTTTTTTGCCGCGCTTGATCAGGATCGTTTTGCCGTGCAGCAGGTCGCTTGTGACGAGGCGGGTGTCGGGCGTTGCCTTGTGGCCGTTGATCGAGATGGCACCATTCTTGAGAAAATCCCGTGCTTCGCGTTTGCTCTTGGCGAGGGTGGTCTCGGGGAGTAGGTCGGCCAAGGACGCGCCGTCTTTTTCGAGGTCGGCCTTTGCGTGTGTTGAGCTTGGGACGTCGGCGAATACATCGGCGAGCATTTTTGCGTCGAGGTCTCGAAGGTCACCTTTTCCGAAGAGTGCACCCGATGCGGCTTGGACCCGGGCGAGTTCGTCTGGGCCGTGAACGGCTGCGGTGACGTCTTCTGCCAGGCGCTGTTGTGCGCCGCGTTGATGGGGAGCCTCGGCATGTTCGTTTTCGATCGATTCAATTTCTTCCCGCGGAAACAACGTGAAGGTGCGCAAGAAGCGACTGACATCGTCATCGCTTGCGTTGATCCAGAACTGGTAGAACGCGTATGGGCTTGTGCGTTCGGGTGAAAGCCAGACGTTGCCCGACTCTGATTTGCCGAACTTTTTGCCGTCGGCTTTGAGGAGCAGGGGCGTTGTGACCACGAAACTGTCGGCGGCGGTTTCGTGGCTAGCCGCGTCGCGGCGGATCAAGTCCATGCCCGACACGCAGTTCCCATACTGGTCGGAGCCCGCGATTTGTACGGTGCAGTCCGCCGTCTTGTAAAGGTGGAGGAAGTCGTAGGCCTGCAAGAGCATGTAGGAAAACTCTGTGTAGCTGATGCCTTGGTCCCGGTTTTCGAGCCGGTCTTTCACCGAATCGCGTTGGATCATCGCATTAACTGAAAAATGCTTTCCGATGTCTCGCAACACATTCATAAAACTCAGGTCGCGCCACCAATCGACATTGTTAACCAGCCGCGCGCCGCCCCTCGGGTCTTCATCTTCCCAGGTGAAGAGTGAGCGAATGCTGTTTGTCTGGCACTCGACGTTGTGCCTCACCTCTTCTTCGCTCAGCAGGTTGCGCTCGGCGTCTTTGCCGCCCGGGTCACCGATCATTCCGGTCGCTCCGCCGACCAACAAAATGGGTTTGTGCCCGGCGCGCTGCCACATCCGCATGATGGACAGTGGCACCAGGTTTCCGACCCCCAAGCTATCCGCGGACGGATCGAACCCCGTGTACGCGGTACGCGGACCGGCTCCGAGATGATCTCCAAGCCCTTGGCCCGCAGTCTGGTGCAAAAGACCACGCCACTCGAGTTCCGCTAGAAATGATTCGCTTCCCTGGGCCATTCGTGCTGGTTCCCCACTCCGACATTGAAGATTCGCGGCAACTGTATGAGAACTTCGGCCGCAGGGCTAGAAGCTCGACCTTGCGATACGCCAGGGGGCGTCGTAGTTCGAAGGGTCGCGGGTGAGTTCGACGTAGCCCCCTAGCTCGGGCTGTTCGTCGGGAAGCTTCGCGTCACTCAAGCGCTCCGCCACAGTTCGCACGATGCCCTTGTGGGCCACGATAAGCATCGAACGCACCGGCTCGGCGAGCAATCGCCCGAGGCCCGCGTTGACCCGGGCACGAAACCCGACCCGCGTTTCGCCACCCGGGAAATCGAACTCAATCCCCTCGCGTCGCCACTGGGCGTAACCGCTGGGATCGGTCGCTTCGATCTCTTCTTTGGTGAGCCCTTCCCAGTGCCCGAAGTCGATCTCGCGAAACCCGGGCTCGAGTTGGATCGGCTCGCCAGGCACCACGATTCGCGCCGACTGCCAGGCTCGCTGCAGCGGACTTGCCACGACGAGATCGAAGCGCTGCTCCCCAATCGCACGGGCCGCGGTCGCGACCTGATCTGCCCCGAGCCCCGACAAGGCAATGTCGGTCGCTCCGTAGTAGCGAATGCTCGACTGACCCACGGTTTCACCATGTCTCACCACGACGATCTGTTCGAGAAAACTCACTGCAAAATCCAATCTTAAAGGAAGGCCACCGACGTTGAACCCTTCGGCACCCCGAATTACGTTCGAGCAATGACGCGGCGCCGGAACACCCGTTAGACTCAAGCCGCCGTTGAGCGCTTACGCGCTTCGCAGGTTCGGAAACTCCCCTCGAACCGTCAATGCCGCAGAGTGTGCTCGTCGAGATTCGCTCCAATCGCATCCAACCCGAAGGGTCCAATGAACAACACGCTCAACTGGAAAGGATGGCTCGCCATCTTGATCGCGATCGGCCTAGGCGCCGCGACATTTATAGCCTACCCGCGGTTCGAGTCTGATCCGCCCCGCATCGTCGCACCCGCGGAACTAAGCATTGGTGAAGCAGGCACGACCCTGACGCTCCAATTTATCGACGAAGGGACAGGGCTCCGAAACTTACAACTCCGCATGGTCCACTCGGGCGGCGGACAAGTTGTGTTCGAAGAAAATTTCCCAGGCGCGATGCTCTCCGGCGGAAACCCGGGCAAAACCCACGAGGTCAGCGTCGACCTCGAACCGCGCGCGCTCCGCATCGCCGACGGACCCGCAACGTTGATCGTTACGGCACGCGATTTTTCGCTGCAAAATCTCGGCGAAGGGAACCGGAGTGAAGTCGGCATACGCATCAACGTGGACACAAAGGCCCCGCGTGTCGAAGCTGGCGGCGGCTTGATCTACATCTACCGCGGCGGCGCGGCCGCGGTGACGTACAGCGTAAGCGAGGCCACCGCGAGCGATGGCGTTCGCGTAGGCGATCGACTTTACCCTGGCTACCCGGCGCCCAACACAGCACCCGAGGCCGGAAAACGCGTCGCGTTCTTTGCCGTCGCAGTCAATGCGCCCAGAAACCCAAAGATCGAATACGAAGCAACTGATGCCGCAGGCAATGTAGGCCGCGCAAACCTCAGGGCCAGAGTATTCGAACGCAACTTCTCCGAGGAACGTCTGTATCTGTCCGATAACTTCTTCGACCGCGTCGTCCCGCCCCTGGCGGAGAGCATCGGGGTGTCGGCAGCTACGAACGTTGCGGCGTTTCAACTGATCAACAGCGAGGTCCGCGCGAAGAATGAAGAACGCATTCAGTCTTTGATCGGAAACAGCGACCCGGTCAAGCATTGGACGAAGTCGTTCACCCAATTTGCCAACTCGAAAGTCATGAGCCGCTTTGCCGAGCAACGCCGCTACTTCACGCAGGACAACGAGATCTCGCAAGCAACCCACTACGGGTTTGATCTCGCATCCCATGCCCAGGCCAGCGTCGGGGCGGCGAACCGCGGCCGAGTTGTTTTCGCTGGAGACCTCGGAATCTACGGCAACTGTGTGCTCCTCGATCACGGCATGGGGATGACGTCTCTGTACGCCCACCTCACCGAGATCACCGTTGCGGCCGACCAATTCGTCGAGCGAAACCAGGCTATTGGCACAAGCGGCGCAACGGGCCTCGCGGGCGGCGACCACCTCCATTTCGCCATTCTGGTCGGAGGAACGTACGTCGACCCGCTCGAATGGTGGGACGCGAATTGGATCAAGAGTCACGTCGACGCACGACTGCAAGCAAGTCACTGATCAAGTCGAGTTGAGCGAACCAAAGCCAGCCAGAGACAAACGAATGCGCATCCCTTTAAAGACCGAAGTATCCGGCACGCTGATTCGACGCTACAAGCGTTTCCTTGCGGACATCGAAACCGCGGACGGCGAAGAGATCACGGTCCACTGCCCGAACCCGGGTGCGATGATCGGATGCTCAACACCGGGCTCACAGGTTCGTTGCTCAACCAGCGACAACCCAAAGCGAAAGCTCCGCCACACCCTCGAAATGATTCGCGTCGGACGCAGTTGGGTTGGTCTCCAACCCATGCACGCAAACCGACTGGTTCGCGCTGCGCTCGAAGCCGGCGCGATCAAAAAGCTTCGTGGCTACGCAACGGTTCAACCGGAAGTGAAGGTGCACGGGGGTTCAAGGCTGGACTTTCTGCTCAGCCACCACCCCAAAAACCCGGCGCCAGCTTACGTCGAGGTCAAAAGCGTGACCCTTGCCGACGACGGCGTCGCGCGGTTTCCCGACGCGGTGACGTCTCGCGGCAAGCGCCACATGGAAACCCTCGCCGACTTGCGCGCTCAGGGTGCGCGCGCGGTCGTTCTCTTTGTCGTGCAACGCGTCGATTGCAAGCGTGTCGAACCCGCGGACGCCATCGACCCCGCCTACGGCGAGGCCTTGCGCAAAGCGTGTGCGAATGGTGTCGAGGCCATTGCCGTGCAGGCGAGGGTGACAGCCACTGCGATCAACCTTGAAGACGAACTCCCGGTGCATCTCTAAATGGCAGCCAGAGGAACAGTGACGAAGCCGGAAATTGTTGAACGGGATCCCCTTCCAATGCCTTCGAACCGTGCCCGTAGCCAACGCTTACGCGAGACACTGCTTGCCTGGTACGACGCCGGACATCGAAACTTGCCGTGGCGAAAGTCGCGCGACCCGTATGCCATCTGGATTTCCGAAACGATGCTGCAGCAGACCCGCGTCGAAACCGTGATTCCCTACTACGAACGATTTCTTCAACGCTTCCCCGACATCGAAACCCTCGCGACTGCAGACCGCGAAGACGTTTTCGAACGTTGGGCGGGACTCGGTTACTACTCCCGCGCACGTAATCTTCATCGCTCGGCCAAGATGATGCTCGAAGACTTTGGAGCCGCAGTGCCAGACACGATCGAACAACTCCGCATGCTTCCCGGCGTTGGGCGCTATACCGCCGGCGCCGTAGCCTCGATCGCTTTCGACAAGCCTGAAGCGGTCGTCGACGGCAACGTGGTGCGGGTACTCACCCGCTTGCTTGACCTGCGTTGTGACGTAAGCCGCAAAGACGTGCAAGAACGTCTATGGGACGAGGCGGGTGCACTCGCCAAGGGGACACGCCCCGGAGACCTCAACCAGGCCTTGATGGAATTTGGCGCGACCGTATGCAGCCCGCGTTCACCCGGTTGCGAGAGCGGTTGTCCGATGAAACGGTTGTGCCGCGGTCTTCGCGCGGGCAACGTGGAAGCGCTCCCCAACAAACCGAAGAAGAAAAAGCCTCGCGCCGTAGACGCCGTCGCGGTCTGGCTGCCAAGAGGGAACAAGGTGCTCGCGGTACAACGCCCGGACAAAGGACTCCTCGCGAACCTTTGGGAATTACCCGGCGGCGAGATCCCGCCGAATAGCGAACCGAAAGATCACGTTGAACGATTGATCGCAGAAAGAACGGGGCTCGAAGTTTCGAGTCCAATTCACGCTGGAACGGTCGAGCATATCTTCACGCACTTGAAGCTCAGCCTGCATGTGTTTCGTTGCGGCGAAGCACCGGGCCGGGTGAAGCTCCGGAACTACCAAGCACACAAGTGGGTAAGCAAGGAAAAACTCGACGACCTCCCGCAAGCCACCCTCGCACGCAAGTCACTTGAGCTTTTGCTGTAGTTGCAATTTATATAGTTGGATTTGATATCGCTGGGTTGGCTGCAGCCGGGCTTACTACAGTCAATAAAACCGCTGCAGCAATCGCGGCGCTACCCCCCGAACCCCAGCATCGCGAGTAGGTGCGGCCCAAGAATTAGCAGCCCAGCAATCGCGGCTCCGATCGCAGCGAGCAAAACGGCGCCGGCACCCGCGTCCTTCGCTTGCCCGACGAGGGGATGTTCGTCGGTACTAATCGCGTCGCCGAGTTTCTCGATCGCGGTGTTGATCCCTTCGGCGGCCCAAACGATCGCGATCGCAAGAACCAACACGCTCCATTCGATGCGGCTAACGGGGAGCAACACACCGACGCCAACCACGAGGACCGTCGCGATGGCGTGAATCCAGGCGTTGTGTTGCGTCCGAACCAACAGTGCAATGCCCGCGAACGCGTAGCCAAAGCTGCGCACACGATTTTCGAGCGAGAACCCAGGCGCTTTATCGTCCGAGTCCCCTCCGGGCGGTGTTGGAGAGTCGTTCATGACATTCGTCCCATCGCACGCAGGATAGGGACGCGATCCGCCTCGGGTAAGGGTAGTTCCTCTACTCGGCGTACCTC
>JASDVE010000297.1:8586-13509 GCA_041891195.1 Myxococcota bacterium
ACCGCTTCTTCGCTCGAAACAGGACGTGCCGAGCAATCGCTTCAACAAAACTGGTCTCAACCCCCTCGTGCCAATCACGGGGCACTACTGCAGGCCCTGCAGGCGCCAGGCTCTCGCTTCCACCATTGCGGGTCGCAGCTTGTTGTACACCGACGCGATGCCCAAAATGTTGCCCAGCAGCACGGACCCAAATGCTCTGCGCGAAATCGCCCGTCTCCCGCAATACGGGATCTGGCGAGCATGCCCGGTTCGACCAGCCCGGATTTCCAGAGCCGATAGACTCCTTGGTCGTGACGGATTTGATCCTAATTTTCGGCATTGAGGATGCCTCCCGTTTTTCAGGCGTCTCTCGGGTCCACAGTCACATCGAGCGTGATCGGCAAGCGCGTTTTTTCGTCGGGTCTTTTGCGGCGTTGCCGGGTCGCTCGCGCGGTGCGCGGGCGGCGAAGCAAATTCGCAGGTATCCTGCCGTCGCCTAACGGAGAACAACGTGGCCAGCACCTTTGGAAAAGCATTTCAGATCGCAACTTTTGGCGAGTCCCATGGCGGTGGCGTGGGAGTCGTGGTGGACGGCTGTCCGCCGCGCTTAAAGATCACCGCAGCCGAAATCCAGCGTGACCTCAACCGCCGCAAACCCGGCCAGAGCCGCATCACCACGCCCCGGGCCGAAGCCGACCAGGTCGAGATCCTTTCGGGGGTCTTCGAAGACACCACCCTCGGCACGCCTATCATGTTGCTCGTGCGCAACAGCGACGCACGCCCTTCTTCATATGAAAACATGAAGGACCTCTTTCGTCCTTCTCACGCCGACTACACCTACGAGGCCAAGTACGGCCTTCGCAACTGGCAAGGCGGGGGGCGCGCGAGTGCGCGCGAAACCATCGGCCGGGTGGCCGCCGCTGCAATCGCCCGCAAGATCCTCGCTCAGGAAGCTGGCATTGAAGTGCTCGCTTGGGTGAGCCGGGTGCAGAACGTTCAAGCGAAGGTCGACGGTTCGAGCGTCACGCTCGAACAGATCGAGTCGAACATCGCGCGCTGTCCCGATCAGGACGCCGCGCAAGAAATGATCGATCGCATCGACGAAGCCCGCCGCCGTGAAGATTCGTTGGGTGGCGTCGTGTCGTGTTGCATTCGCAACGTGCCTGCCGGTCTTGGCGAACCTGTCTTTGACAAGCTGAGCGCACAGCTCGCCGGCGCAATGTTCTCACTGCCCGCAGTAAAGGGTTTTGAGATCGGCAGTGGCTTCGCCGGGACAGAGCTCTACGGCAGCGAACACAACGACCCCTTCATTCCCGCACCGGGTTCTACACCCGGAGACGGAACGCCTCCCGTGACTTCGAGCAATCGTTCGGGTGGGATTCAAGGCGGGATCAGCAACGGCCAGCCGATCGAATTCAACGTGGCATTCAAACCCACTGCGACGATCGGCACAGCGCAACAGACCGTTGACCGCGATGGCAACGCGGTCACCCTCGAAGCACAGGGTCGCCACGACCCCTGCGTGCTGCCGCGCGCGGTCCCGATGGTCGAAGCCATGGCGTGTCTGGTGCTCGCAGACGACTGGTTGCGACAGAAGAGCGTCGACGTACTTCACGCCGAAAGCGGCGAGAACTAGTACCCCAGGATCTCCTGCATTTCGTCACGGCGCCAGAACGTCCGTTCTCCAGCGGACAGGCGTTTTGACATCACGTATTCAACACCCGCGTCTCTCGCTCGAATCTGACCGATGTGACAGGCGACTGCCGAAGTCAACAAAATCGGAACGTCGCCACGATCAGCCAAGAGCTGCTCACACAAAGAGAGACCGTTCAAACCCGGCGCCAAGATCGTCTGAGAGCACTGCATCTCCAGCAAACGCAGAACCCTTCAGTGCGGCGATCAAGCGCGTTCTGCAGTGTGTCAGGGGAGTAGAATGAAACCAGCGATCGCCGCCAAGAGCGAGCCAAGCATCGTGAGGACACCAAACAGCCCATGTAGACCAGGGTCACCCTCGCCTCTTTCGGCGCGCCGGCCGTAAACGGCGGTCGCCGTGAACAACGCCACGACGACCAAAGCCACGATCGCGTGGAAGCTTTCCATCAACGACCAATGGCGGATCAGCGACGATGAAAGCCCCCCCCCAATAAAGCCAACGATCACAAAGGCCACAGCGGGCTTAGCGAGACGCGCATGCAGGCGAATCAGATCAATGCTCGGCGGAGCGCCGGCAAGCCTACCCTTGCGCGAACGCAACCCGATCCGAAGCACAAAAAACAGAACGCCGAGGCAAAGCGTCATCCACGCCGGATGAATGTGCGCAAGCCACCATGCCAGTGGGTCATGGGTTGTCGGGTCCAGCTAATCGACCTGGTGGATCGAGTCGTCGGGCAAGCGAGCGAGCAACGATTCCAATGCGCGATCGAGGTAGCCCGTGTCTCGCGACTCGAGGGTGAGCAGTACGCGAAAGTCGGGTTCGTTGATGCGCGGGTAGGAACCCAGCATCAACTCTTCGAATTCGATCAGTAGCGCGTTCAGATGGCTGGCGATTTCGCTTTCGTACGCCTTCACGTAGACCCGGCGCAGTACGATGGGGATCCCGTCGAGTTGATCACGGATGGCTTCGAACTTTTTTTCGAACAAGCTCGGGATGCCCGGGAGAATGAAAACATTCTCGACGCTGATCAGTGGAAACCAAAGGTCCCCTGATTCCTGAACCAAAGCACCCCGGGGCAAGATCGCCATCTTGCGCATGCTTTCGTTGAAGTGGTCGCCGGTCGCTTTTTCGATGCGATCGCAGAGCGCGGCATCGAGTTCCAGTGGTAAATCGAACGCCTTCGCGACGCCGTCCATGGTGACGTCGTCGTGAGTCGGACCAATGCCACCGCTCGTCACAACGTGGTCGTAGTCCTGGCTCATCTGGCGCACTTCATGAGCGATGATGTCGATGTCATCGGGAATCGTCAAAATGCGTTCGAGATCGACCCCGACCTCGCGCAACTGCTTTGCGAGAAAAGGCGAGTTCGTGTCCACGACCTTGCCAGAAAGAATTTCATTTCCGATCACGAGAAAACCAGCTGACGGCATGCCCTGATCCTACAAAAGCCCAATCGCCGCGGCCAAACCACAAAGTTCAAGCTGATCGCAGGCCCGTGGATCCACTAAGCTCCGGCCGTGGAATTTACGGTAAAATTTATGCCCTCGGGCCGCGAGGTCCGGGTTGAAGCCGGGACAACGCTGCTCGCCGCGGCGAGAAAGGCGGAGCTGCCGGTTGCAAGTGCCTGCGGCGAGAACCAGCTGTGCTCACTGTGTGGACTCGAAATTCTGCAAGGGGCCGGCACCCTTGCGCCCGAACCCGACGCGGAGGCCCACATCAAGGAACTCAACCGGATCGACAGCGAGTTGCGACTTTCTTGCAAACTCGAGGTCGCTGGTGATCTCGTCGTAACAGCACAATATTGGTAGGCGGGACTTTCATGCGACGGGCATTTTTACTAGTAGATCACGGAAGCAAGCGGGAGGAGGCCAACGCTCAAATCGGCCGGATTGCCTCGTCGCTGCGTCCACGCCTTCCAGACGACATCGTGGAGGCCGCGCACATGGAAATGGCGGAACCGTCCATCGCGGCGGGCATCCAGCGCTGTGTCGAAGCCGGCGCTCAGACCATCGTCGTGTGTCCGTACTTCCTCGGCCAGGGCCGACACACCCAAGAAAGTATCCCCAGCCTTGTTGCAGCTGCGGCCGCGCAGCACCCCGGTATCGAAATCCAGATTGGCGATCCCCTAGGCATGGCGCCCCAGTTGCTTGACGTCGTCGAGCGTTGGGTCGCAGGCAGCGACTGATCTTCGCAGGAAGCCACAATTGAGTGAGGGATTGGACGCGAGGTTGGCCTCAACCCGGTAGCATCGGCCGCGCAATTCCTTCCGAGGTCTCCCATCAGTTCCGTAGCCCACAATTCGCACGTCCTGGAAAAGGGCGGCCATCTTTATATGGTCGCAGCAGCCATCGCAGTCGGCCTCGCCGGTGCTGCGGGTGCGGTGCTCTTCCGTCTATTGATACGCGCAGTGCAAGCCGTAGCGTTCGGCGGCATCGATGGGCTTTCGGTGCTCGCGAGCGAGGGCCTCTTGGCGGAAGCCCACGACCCGTTGGCTGCCACGATGGCACTCGAGTGGTACTGGCGCCTCGCCATCCCCACAGCGGGCGGCTTGATCGTCGGCCCCCTCATTTATTTCTTTGCGCGCGAGGCCCGAGGTCACGGTGTCCCCGAAGTCATGAAGGCAGTGGCTTTGCGGGGCGGAGTGATTCGCGCACGCGTCGTTGCGGTCAAAGCACTCGCGTCGGCACTTTCGATCGGAACTGGGGGGTCAGTTGGCCGTGAAGGACCGATCGTGCAAATCGGCTCCGCGTTTGGTTCGACGTTGGGCCAAGCTTTGCGACTCCCGACGTTGCAGATTCGAACCCTCGTCGGATGCGGTGCGGCAGCAGGCATATCAGCCACGTTCAACGCGCCCATCGCCGGCGCACTCTTCGCGGCGGAGGTCATCGTCGGCGACTTCGCGGTGACGCAGTTTATGCCGATCGTGTTGTCGTCTGTTGTAGCGACCGTGGTCTCGCGTTTCTTCTTGGGCAATCACCCCGCGTTCGAAGTGCCGGGGTACGACATCGTGAGCCCCCTCGAACTTATTCCCTACATGGTGGCGGGTGTCGTCGCGGGGCTTGTTGCGGTCGCGTTCATCCGAACGCTCAACGCGACCGAGATCTTCTTCGAACGTCTCCCGATCCCGCAATACCTTCAAGCCGCGATCGGTGGATTATTGGTTGGCGTGATCGCGATCGAATTGCCGCAGGTCTTTGGCGTTGGATACACGACGATCTCGGCGTCCCTTGCCGGAAATCTTTCGGCGATGACGATGTTTCTGCTCGTGATCGCGAAGATCGGCGCAACCT
>JASDVE010000298.1:0-3004 GCA_041891195.1 Myxococcota bacterium
TTGCATGCTTTCACATTCGTGCGAAACGGAAACGATACAGAGTCGACTGGCGATAACCCCGCCTGCATGCCCAACCATGCCATCCGCAAGCCCCAGCAAAATTTTGCCAAGCTCGTTGCTGAATTTGCCGCATGCATCTGATTTTTTCGCGTGCGCCTCACGTCGCTCAACGAAAAAGTAATCAGTCGATCGATAAGTCAGTCGCAACCAAACGGAACTCCATTGATTGCCCTACGCGTGGAGCAGTCCCGTATTCAATGATCTAGAAGAACAAATAACGTCCAGAAATGTACCTAGGGATCGACGCCGCTAAACAGCGGCGCAAAAGGGCGCCGATGACGAACATGAGACTCGTCAAAATCACGTGCGCGGGTCAATCGCTGATCACGATAAAACCTACGGACTGGCGACTCCTGAGTGCGGCACCGTGATCTGCTTCGCTCCTCACGCAGATTCACCGACCATGGTCCAAGAACCCGACTGAGCCAAAACTTCGAGCACCAGACCGTAATGCAGCGCATGTCCACCTCGGTCGACACGTACACGACCCACGACGGGAGCACCGAGCAGCGCCAAGTCTCCCATCAGGTCAAGAACTTTATGGCGAACAAACTCATCGCCAAACCGAAGACCACCAGGGTTCATCACACCGTTTCGGTCGAGCACCACCGTGTTGCCCAACGACCCGCCCAACCCAAGACCGGCCCGGTGCAGCGCTTCGACTTCTTCAAGAAAACCGAATGTGCGAGCGCGAGCGATTTCTTCTTGAAATATTGCTGGATTCAGCCGGTCGATCTCAATTTGTTGCACACCGATAGTCGGATGTTTGAAATCGACGCGGTACGAAATCTGGAAGTGACGCGCAGGTTCGATACTGATCGATCGGCCTTCCGAACGAAATTCAACTTTACGGTCAATGCGCAGCACCGGCTGCACCTCGTGTTGCTCGTACACACCCGCAGACTCAATGAGGTGAACGAAAGCTTCGGCGCTCCCGTCCATCACCGGAACTTCAGGGCCGTCGACTCCGACAATCGCGTTGTGGATCTGCAACCCGTGGAGCGAAGCGAGAAGGTGTTCAACCGTCGACACACTTGCGTCTCCACACCCGAGAGTCGTGGCATGATGGGTCGCGCTGACAGAACTCGCGATGCCCGGCGTTTCGTATTCAACGCCATCGGTTTGGCGTATGAATCGAATGCCCGTATTCACGCGCGCGGGTGACAGACTCAACCGAACAGGCTGGCCTGTATGCAAACCAAGCCCTGTACACGCCACTCGCTGCGCAAGGGTGCGTTGTTGTGTCACGGCCGCTTGCCTCCAGACCACAACTGTAAGGAATTATGCGCCGACTGCATCTGCACCCGAAGCACCCTCACGACTCGCTACAGATGCCACCTTACTTGGATGGGGCTTGGCCGAGGGAAGCGCGAACTTCAGCGAGAATTTCGCGGGCCGATTGATAACGGTCGCCCGGCGCCTTCTGCAGACAACGATTGACAACGCTGGCGAGACTGTCGGGAAGCTCCGGTCGTATGTCGCGTACGTCCGGTGGCGCCGTATGGACGTGGTGGTACGGGATGTTGCCTTCTTTAAAGGGAACCGTACCTGTCGCCATCTCGAAGATCGTCACCCCGAGTGAATAGATGTCCGTACGGTGGTCGATGTTGCGCCCGAGAGTTTGCTCGGGGCTCATATAGTACGGCGTGCCCGAAACAACCGTGGTGTGGTTGCGTACTTCTTCGACCACCTTGGCAAGGCCAAAGTCCATGATCTTGGCCTTCTTGTCTCGCGTCCACATGGTGTTCGCGCTCTTGATGTCTCGATGCACGACCCGGTTTTCATGCGCGTAGGCGAGTGCTTCACAAACCTGAACCAAGACGTGAAGGATCCCTGGTGGAGAAATGACACCTCGCCGTCGAAGGATTTCTTTCAGCGTCGTGCCGTCTACGTATTCCATTGCGATGTAGTAACGGCCGTCCTGCTCGCCGGTGTCAAACACCGTGACGATGCCGGGATGGTTCAGCTTCGCCGCAGCCTTGGCTTCGCGCATGAAGTTTTTGAGCGCCGACGGGTTTTCGGCCAACATATCGGGAAGAACCTTGTATGCGACGATGCGATCGAGTGCCGTGTCTTGCGCCTTATAGACGATCCCCATGCCACCCCGGCCAAGCTCACCAGTAATCTGATAGCGACCGGGTTGTGCGGATGTCCCCGGACGATTGCCGCCGGTGCCGCTTCTCTCGGATGCATCGAGGAGACCCACCTGCTGTGCGAGTTCGCGCGCGCCAATCAAGCGTTCTTCAACGTCTCGATAGTGATAGTCGAATGCGAGGATTTTCTCGAACATTTCGACGGCTTCGTGGGGTTGGCCCGCTCCCGCGTAGAGCGTCGCCAATGAATAGAAGACTTCGACGTTCGTACGATCGAGTAAGGACTCGCCAATGGCCTGCTTGAGCTTCTTGATTGCGAGCGAATTTTGTCCGCGACTCCTGAAGATGTCCCCAAGCAATGCGGATGCGCGACCAAAGCCCAAGTCATCCGGTTCAACCAACTGCAGAACTGAGATCGCCTTGTCGTCAATGCCTTCGCGATGATAGACCTCTCCGGCGCCGACAAAGTCACTCGCCCGCGCGAGCATTTCGGCTTCCTTTTCAGGCTTGCCGTCCAGGGCCCAACACTCAGCGGCCTCAGTAAAGCGGTCGGCGAGTTCAAAACATTCTGCTGCTCGTTCGCGCTGCCCAGCGGTTCGAAACATTTCAGCTGCTTGCATATAGCCACCCTGCTTCTGATAGCAACTGCCCGCGTGCTCGTAGTCCTCGAGTTGGCGATAGAAGTCACCGGCTTCCAGGAAATCACCCGCCTCTTCGAACCACTGCGCCGCCTCTTTGGTCTCACCACGGTCGCGATGGTGCTCACCGAGCAAGCGTGCAGCCGCTTCGGTTTCGCCGAGTTCGCGGAGCGCTTCGGCAGCGCGCGGAAGGTCACTGGCTTCGCGGAATAG